>DASQDA010001020.1:0-3411 GCA_035634435.1 Polyangiaceae bacterium | reverse complement strand
ACATCTTGGCCCAGGTTTTTCTCACGATGGTGAGCAGCTTCGCATCGTCGTGCTCGGCGCAGAACTCGGCGAACTCGTGCTCCAGGAACACGAGACAGAGGGCATCTTCGATCGTCTGAACGTCTGGACGGCTGCGCAGGCCTTGCTTCTGCACGATGCCCTGCACGGCCGCGACAGTGTCGGCGTCGTAGCCTGTCGCGGTCAGGACTTCCCGAGCCATCTCGGCGTGGCGCCGCGAAAGCTCGGTCCGCCAGCGCAGGTAGCCCACGCGCCCCTCGGGATAACTCGTCCGGGGGTAGCGGAAGCGGCCGATGTGCTGGCAGTGCGCCGCTAGCCGCAGAGCCTCGGAGGCCTCCGGAGCGAGCCGACTTACCCACTGCACGAGCTGCCGAGCGCGCAGCAGCTCCCGGGGCCACTCGAGCTCCCCCACGCGCTCGCGTCGAGGGTCCTCGGCGTTGATGCGCTCGAAAGCGGCGACGGCCAGATCGAAACGGGACGCGGACATGTGACGCGCTCTATAGCAACGGGTTCGCGGATAGGGGACCCGCTTGCAAGCAGCCGGGCAGTCTCAGCGCCGGGATGTAGTAGCTGCACGTCGTCGCGGCGTGTAAGCTACTGTACGACATGAAGTATCGCAGCTTGGGGCGAACCGGTTTCGAGATCGCGAGCGTGGGCTTCGGCGCGTGGGCGATCGGCGGGTCGTGGGGTCCGGTCGCCGACGAGGCCTCGCTGGGCGCCCTGGGGCGCGCGTTGGAGCTGGGCGTCAACTTCTTCGATACCGCCGACGTGTACGGCGAAGGACACAGCGAACGGCTCCTGGCGCGCTTGAAGCGCGAGCGGACGGAGCCCTTTTACATAGCGACCAAGGTCGGGCGCGGAACCAATCAGCACATTCCGACCTCCTACACCCGGGAAAACCTGACGTCCTACGTGGAGCGCAGCCTGCGCAACCTGGAGACCGAAGCGCTCGATCTGCTGCAGCTTCACTGTCCGCCCACGGACGTCTACTACATGCCCGAGGTGTTCGATGTGCTCGACGACCTGACGCGAGCGGGCAAGCTGCGCTTCTACGGCGTGAGTGTGGAGCGGGTCGAAGAAGGACTCAAGGCGCTCGAGTACCCAAACGTTCAGAGTATCCAGGTCGTCTACAACATTTTCCGCCAGCGACCGGCAGAGCTGCTCTTCGAGCAGGCAGCACGCCGTCAAGTCGGCATCATTGCCCGCCTGCCACTGTCGTCGGGGCTGCTGACAGGCAAGTTCCGACCGGACACCGAGTTTGCGCCCGACGACCATCGATCGTTCAACCGGCACGGTGCGGCCTTCGATCGCGGTGAGACCTTTTCCGGTGTGGACTACGCGCTCGCCCTTCAGGTGGTGGAGAAGCTGCGACCGCTGGTTGCCCCCGGCCATACCTTGGCGCAGCTTGCGATCGCCTGGATCTTGCAGAACCCGATCGTCACCACGACCATTCCTGGAGCCCGCAAGCCCGAGCAGGTCGAGCAGAACGCGGCGGCGGCCAGCTACCCGCATTTATCCGCGCAAACGCTGGAGCAAATCAGCGCCATCTACAGCGAGCACCTGCGCCCAATCGTGCACCAGCACTGGTGAGGGCGTGCCGCTCAGCGCGGCGGCGTGGCGAAGCGACCGGGGAAAGCCTCGGCGCGCTCACGCAGGTCTGCTTCTCGCTCGAGCAGCGGGGCGACGGCGCCGCGTTCTTCGAAGAAGGCGACGCCGATCACGCCCACGTTGCGCGCTGCGCCTTTGCTCGCCGCGTAGGAGTCGGCGACAGAGCCAAAGCGGAATGCTGCCACCGCCTGCTCGCTTTGGCGAAAGCCATCGATCTCGAGCGTCGCCCAGGGCGCTATCAAGTAGCCGCGCTTGTGGTAGGAGCCGGGCCGCCCGTCCATCACGTCCAAACCGTCCACCGTGGCCACTGCTTCGAAGCGCTGACTGGTGTGGTTTCGAACCTGAATGACGTAGCGGCTGCCATGGCTACCTTGAACCAGGGCGCGAGAGCCGAGCTCGAACATCGGCAGCGCTGAGCCGGAGGCGCTCATCAGCCGTACGCTGAGCGCACCGTTACCCACGGGTGCGTCGCTAGATGCGAACGACGACAGCTCGGCGCCGCGCGTCATCGCCCGCAGTCCTCGGGCATCGTTGTAGTGGAGCGTGGCCACCGCGAAAGGGGTCGAGCTCTGCTCGCGCTCGAATGCCACCGAGGAGACACGGCTCGTCCGTGTCTCGCCCCACTCAGTGCCGAGGCCCGGCCGTTCCGCTGGGCGGACCTCGGGCGCCGCCTGGCTCGCCGAAGCTCTGCCGGACGCACGCGCCTCTGCACCGCGTTTGGCTGGGGCTGCTGGCGCGGCGTGTGACTGCCCAGCGGGCGCCCGGTCATCGACGCTGGAGCGTGAGCCGAAGTCGCTGTCCCTCTGCCTTTCGAGGCCAGGCGGTGAGCTGAAGTCGCCCTCATGCGAGTCAGTGTCGCCAGGGGTCGAGCTCAGCTCGCCGTGTGTTTGCTCGAGCTGCGCGGAGGCCCTTGGTTGCGGTGGGGCCGACGTGTTGTGATTGCAAGCGTTGAGCAGGGCGGCAGTGAAGGCGAGGGTCGACAGCAGGCGCGGCATGGTTTCTCCGGGGTGGGGGAACACGGGAGGAACGCTGCGCCTGTCTGCGGCTTACACTCCCTCCCTCGAACGAACCTAACGTTCCATAATGGACGCCTTCGGGAACCGCCGAGGTTGGCGATGGTTCAACGCGCCGCTTGCGCGCGGGATCCTTGGGCGGATTACGCGCCAGCTCGTCGAGGCCTTCGAGTCGATCCAGATCCGCTTGCCACCATGTACGTTCTCCTGCGTCACGCGTAGGCAACACACGCTGCCGGTGTTCGATGTCCATTTCCGCGTGAGCCCTATGAGACCTTGACTTGCTGACCTAAAAACGCTGCGCGGAGGGGAAGTGTCCAGGGGAGTGGTTATGAGGCGAATGAAATCGACTTGCATGACGTTGACGGGGTTCAGTTTTGGCTGCCTGGCGTTCGCTTGTTCCAACGCCGTCGACTCGGCCGAACTCGGAACCCAGAGCCAAGGGCTACAGGTAACCGACGACAGCGGCCTGACCTGGGATTATGTGGGCAGTATCAGAGATACGATGCCGCCGGCACGCGACGAGACGATCCCGCAAGAGGAGCTCTCACCGGCGGAGCGAGCCGAGTTGCTCCGACCATACATGATCTTGCGTGGCGAACTCTATCGTTTGTCGAATAGTGACCTCGATGGCTTGTTGGAAAAGGTCGAGAACAGTGTGGCTACTGGTACAGACGCCCCGCAAGGCAAGACGAGCCTGCCCGCTGGCGCGCCCGGCACCGTCGAAGAGGACATGAAGGCGATGCGTTTCCAAAAACGCGTTTTCGGGTCG
>DASQDA010001019.1:0-6624 GCA_035634435.1 Polyangiaceae bacterium | reverse complement strand
ACATCTACGTCTTCGACGCGCAGGGACGGCTGGCGTACCGCGGCCAGTTCGACGAGAGCCGCCCGGGCAATGGCGTCGCGGTCACCGGCGCCGACGAGCGAGCCGCGGTTGACGCGCTGCTCGCTTCGCGACGGCCGTCCGCCGAGCAGAAGCCGAGCATCGGCTGCAACATCAAATGGAAAGCAGGTAAGACACCGGTGTGAGCAGGAAGCTGCCGTTGCGACGCGCACGCGGGGCTCCGCGCTGGGTCGCGCCGACGGCGCTCCTTGCCATCGTCCTTCTATGGCTCGGCCGCTTGCCTGCGCAGGGCGTAGCGACGCAAGAGCGACCCCTGGCGGTGGTCGATCTGCACGCCGATCTGCCGTACCAGCACGTGTACCGCGGTGTCGACTTTGCGAGCGGCTCCGGACAGTACGCCGCCGAGGAGCTATTGCGAGCTGGCGTGGTCGGGGTCGTCTTGCCGCTGTTCATTCCGCATCGCGTGCATGCACGAGGGCCGCGCCTCGCGGACCTCGAGCACAGCTATCGCAGCGTGTTCGACGCGCTCACGCGCACGCCACCCTACGCCCTGCCCGGGTGTCTGGCGCCCGCAGGGCGGGTGCGCACCTGGCTTGCTTTCGAAGGTGCAGCGCCGCTGGCCGCTGACCCCGAAGCACTCACGGCGTGGGTGGCACGAGGCGTGCGAAGCGTGGGCCTGGTCCACACCGCGGACAACGCGCTGGCTTCGTCCTCGGGTGAGCGGAAACCGAGCGCCGAGGGCTTGCATCCACGCGGTCGCGAGCTGGTGCGAAAAGCGCACCAGCTCGGCGTTGCAGTGGACGTCTCGCACGCCTCCGATCGTGCGCTCGCGGACGTGCTCGCCTTGGCGCGCGAGGACCACGTGCCGGTTATCGCGACGCACTCGAACGCGCGGAGCTTGGCCGGTCACCCGCGCAATTTGAGCGACGAGCAACTACGGGGCATCGCCGCGACCGGCGGCGTCGTCGGCGTCAACTTTCACGGGCCGTTCCTGCGTCGGGGGGGGCGCGCAACGCTCGCCGACGTGGTCGACCACGTGCGTCACCTGGTGAAGGTGATGGGCAGCGCGCACGTGGCCATTGGCTCCGACTTCGAGGGCGGCATTGCGCCGCCTCCGGAGCTGTCGGACATTCAGGGCTTCCAGCGGCTCGCGCGCGCTCTGCAGCAGGCAGGACTGCCGCGAGCAACGGTCGCGCAGATATATTCCACGAACGCACTGCGCATCCTGTGCCGAGGCGAGGCAGAGCGCGCGGCGCCGTGATCGGCTCGAGCTACGTCCACGCAGCGCCGGCTACTGCCCCATCGCGGCGTTCAGGCGGTTCCACACGTTGATTTGAGCAATGCTGACCACGAGGGTAGCGATCGAGAATTTTACCCGAATTGCCGCATAGCGGCGCACGCGGCCGCTCGAGCTCGAAGCAGGGCCACTTACCTCAGATCAGACGTGCGATGGTCTCGAGCAAGTTACTCTGCTCGAAGTCGCGTTTGATGATGTACGCGTTGGCACCAACTTGAACACCGCGCTCCCTGTCCTCCACCGAGTCCAGCGAAGTGACCAGCACCACCGGCAGCTCGGCAAGCTTGCTGTCCGCGCGCACCCGCTCCGTCAATCCAAACCCATTGAGTCGAGGCATGTCGACGTCCGAGACGAGTAGATCGAAGTCTCCGTTGCGCAGCTTGCCGAAGGCGTCCATGCCGTCTACCGCCGTAGTCACCGCGAACTTCGCGCTTTCGAGGATTCCCTTGAGCAATGCTCTGGAGGTGATGGAATCTTCGGCAACCAGCACCGAACGTTGACGCGCAGGCTGCTGCTCTCGCGTCGGCGCCACGGCAACCCGCGAGGCGCTGAGGCCGGATTGACGCATAATGCGGCGCACGAGCTCGGTCGTGTCGAGGATTGCCACCACTTTGCCGTTGCCAAGGACCGTGGTGCCCAGCACGCCGGGCAGGCCGGCGAGGTGGCTTCCAAGGTCTTTGACCAGCACTTCCTGCTCCTGGCAAACCTCGTCAACCGCCAGCGCGATGCGCGCGACCCCGACGTTCAGCACCAGCACGAAGATCGCACGCGCATCGCTGGGCTCGGGCTGTTGTTCCAGGTCGAGGACCTCGGCCAGGTACACCAGAGCGACGCCTTCCCCGCGCACCAGGACTACCGGGTGGTTTTCAACACTGCGAAGCTGATCCGGCTGCACGCGCATCACGAGCTCGAGGTGAGTGGTCGGGATCACGAACGCAACGTCGGCCTGTTTCACGAGGACGCCTCTGAAGGTCGCCAGCGCCACGGGCACGGCGATGCGAATACGCGTGCCCGCCCCGGGTCGGCTCTCGATGCGCACGGCTCCTCCCAGCTTCTCGACCTTCTCACGGACGATGGCGAGCCCCAGGCCTCGGCCGGAGAGCTGCGAGACCTTCGGGCTGGTGCTCAGAGCCGACTCGAAAACGAGCGCCAGAGCGGAAGCGTCGTCCAGCTCGGCCGCGTCGAAGCCAGTGAGCAATCCGTGCTTGACGGCAGCGGCCTTGACCGCCGGCACATTCACCCCGCGGCCGTCGTCAGAAATGCTGATTTCCACGCGGCGCGAGTGATCGGCGAGCAGCGCAATCTGGATGGTCGCTTGGGCTGACTTGCCCGCGGCGAGGCGCTCAGCGGGCAGCTCGACGCCATGGTCGATGCAGTTGCGGATCACGTGCAGCAACGGATCCTTGAGCTCAGCGAGCACACGTCGATCGACCGCCAGCCCCTCGCCGCTGAGAACCAGCTCCACCTCTTTCGCCTGCTCGCGCGACAGGTCACGCACTGCGTGGCGCAACCCATCGAGGACCGAGGATGCAGGCAGCATCAAGAGCTCCCGAGCATCCCCCAGCAGCCTTTCCGTTCGCGCGCTCAAGCTTCGCTGGTGCTGGCGAGTGGCATGGGCGAGCGTGGAGAGGCGCTGGTCGAGGCTCTCCAGGATCACGCGATCGCCTTCCAAATGTTCCAGCCGCCTCGCCGACGAGGGCAGCTGGGCAGTACGCTGAGGAGCGCTCACGGAGCTGTGCACAAGTCGTGCCTGCTGGGCCTCGATGCGCCAGCGTTCGGCGCGTTTGCGTAGCTCGGCCATCGAAGCGGAAATACCATCTAGCTCGCTAGCAATCTCGGCAACCGCCAGCTTGTCGGAGAGCAGCGCCTCCGCTCCGAGCCACACGGCGTCCAGCTTCTCGGTGGGCACTCGCACGAACTCACGGTTTCGGGCAGCAAGGGCTGGCCCCATCGCGAGGGCTTCGGGTGAGGGTGCGCTGGAGGTTTCGGAGCGCACCTCGCCGGCGGCGAGCGCAGCCGAAGGCTCAGAGACCCGAGCGTGTGCTGCGGGAAGGGCCGGTGCAGCTGCAGGAGCTGCGTGCGTCGACGGCGATCCCGGAGCAGCTGGACCGGCAGGCGAGAATCGCTTCAACGCGGTGACGAGCTGCACGATCGCGGCTCGAGACGTCACCGAAGCGCCTGCGGCGCTCTGCAGCTGCTCCAGCAGGCGGACCCCTCGCAGCAATTCATCGAGCAGAGCCGGGGAGAACGGCAGCTTGCCGCGCTTCATGTCGGAGAGCACGCTCTCCAGGGCCTGACACACCGTCTCGATGTCGCCTCGGTTGACGGAACGCGCGGCTCCCTTGAGGCTATGCGCTTCGCGAAATGCGGTCTCGACGATGGTGGCTCTGTCGGCGCCCGGGGGCACCCGCTCGAGGTCGAGGAAGCTGCTGGCGAGCGTCCCGATATGCTCGGACGCCTCGACGGTGAACGTCTCCAGCAAACGTTTCAGCAGCGCTTCGCGGTCTGCCATCAGCGTGCCTGCTCAAACGTCATAGCGGTGGACGAGCTCTTTCAGCTTCTGCCCGACTTCGTGCAGGCTGCGAGCGGCAACCTCGGTCTGCCGCGTACCTCCGGCGTTCTGCACGCTGGCGAGCTTGATGTTCTCCATGGCCGTGGCGATCTGGTCCATTCCAACGGATTGCTGCTGGTTCGAAGCCGCAATCTGGATCGCCGCCAAAGCACCCGTCTCGATCGTTTCGGACAGCAACCGGATGGAGTCGCTCGCCTGCTGCGACTGCCTGACGCCGGCCTCGACGCTACGGCTGCCCTGCTCGGTTGCGAGGACGGCACCGGTGATCGCCTTCTGTATTTCGGTGAGGATGCCGCGCACCTGAACGGTTGCTTGCTTCGACTGCTGGGCAAGCGACTTCACCTCTTGCGCGACCACCGCGAAGCCCCGGCCTTGCTCGCCTGCGCGGGCAGCCTCGATGGCAGCGTTGACGGCCAGCAGGTTGGATTGTTCCGCCAGGTCTCCCACGGTGGCTACGATCTCCCCGATAGCCTGGCTTTGCTCGCTGAGCTTCACGACGGTGTCGGCAATGGACTCCATCTGCTCTTGAATGCGTTGCATACCCTCGATGCATTCCTCCACCGCCTGGCGACCATCCTGCGAGGTTCGGGCGGCCTTCTGTGCATTCTCGGACACCAGGCGCGCCTTCTGGCTCGACAACTGAGCTGTCTGCTTCACCTCCTCGACGGTGACACTGGTCTCGGCAACCGCACTGGCGCTCTCGGCAGCCGTCGCGGCCACCTGGGTCGTCGCTGCTAAAATCTCGGTAGCCGAGGCGGCGAGCACGCTTGCGGACTCGCGCAGCTGCACGGTGGAGTGCCTCAGACCGTTACGCATGTTGGCAAACGCCCTGCCCAGCGCGTCGCTGTCGGAGTGGGGTACGACGCCGCTCTTCAGGTCGCCCGCCGCAATGGCTTCCGCCGCCCTCGACATGCTCCTGAGCCAGTCCGTCATGTTGCGAAACGCGTCTACCAGCACGCCGATCTCATCGGTCCGGGTTCCAGCAGGCAAGGATACGCCGAGATCGCCGGCAGAAATGCGCGTGGCGGTGACCGATAGCGAGCTCAGAGGGTGCGCGATGTTGCGTGCCAGGAGAACGCCGGCGCCGCCGAGCACGAGCAATGAGAGTAGCAGGCTGACGAGGATGGTGTTCTCGGTGGAGCGCGCACGTGCGAGCTCATCGGTCGCCCGTCGGGCCAGCAACGCGTTTTCGGCTGCCGTCCTCTGGTTGGTGACGCTCCCGATCTGCTCACTCAGCGTCTTGCCGCGATCCTCGAGCACGCGTCGTGCGGCTGCGTCGAAGCGGGCGGTGAGCAAGGGCTCGAGCGCGTCCAGACGCAGCTGCTGCGCAGGGTTGTCGCTCGTCAGCTTGCGCAGCCGCGCGACAGTCTGCTGTGTAGCCTCTTTCGCTCCACGGTATGGCTTCAGGTAATTCGGGTTATTCGTAATGATGAAGCCCCGCCCGGCGGACTCAGCGTTCTTGTGCGTGAGGAGCAGGCTTTGCGTGCGGCTCAACACCTCATGCGTGTGCTCGACCCAGGCAGACGCTTCGATCAACTGAGCGATGCTGCGGTACGAGACAGCGCCGATCAGTATCAGTACGCCCAGAGCCGCGCCCAACGTAGCGCCGATCTTCCTGCCTATGGTCCACTTCATGTTCGGTTCTCCTCAGGCGTGCCCGTCCGCCGCCACCCTCATGCGCGCTGCTCGTACGGCACAAGCTCCTGCGCCGCGAGCAGCCGCTCCGCATGCAGCAGTATGACGCCTGCGGGGTCGACGCCGCCGCACAGCGAGGCGCGTAGGCCGCTCAAGGTAGCAGGAGCGCTCTGCAGCTCGTCCACGAACATCTCTCGCACCGAGTGCACGGCATCGGTCAGCAGCCCGAGCTCGAGTCGGTGGTCCTGAATCACCAGCACCCGATTGAGCTCCGTGAGCCCGGGTGATGGTAGCGCGAAAAAGTGGCGTAGATCCAGCAACGACAGCATGTGACCGTGCAGCTGAATGACGCCGAGAACGAACGCGGAGGTGCCCGGCAGTGGCGTGTAGTCGCGCAGGGCAACCACCTCGCGCACGTGCCGCGACTCGACGGCATAGCTCTCGTGCGCCAGCGAGAACTCGACGACGGAGAGGCGCTCACGAGTGGCATCGGGCTGGTCGCTCCGGCTGGCGAGACTCAGCGCTCGGCTCTGCAAAACTTCTCGCTGACGCGCAGCAGATGCCTCCGCGTTGCCGGAGAGCGCTGCTTGTGCGCTGCTCAAGCGTGCTCGCAGTGCCTGCCAGTCGAAGCTGCGCGGTACGGGTCGCTGGCGCTCCATGGCACCTACTTCAATCCCCGCACTAGAGCTTCTGTCATCTGCAACAGACCACCGCAGGTGAGGCCTTCCGAGTGCGGGAGCTCTTCGCCTGCGGGCCGTTCGCGCACCAAAGCGACGACGTTGCTGAAACACCTCCTCGCGCGGCCGATCTCTCGTCGACGGAGGGCAAGGTTGCCGAAAGTGAAGTGCGTCAAGGCGCAATTCGGATCCAGGTACAGCGACCGCCGAAGCGCGTGAGCCGCTTCGTCGATAGATCCGAGCTCTCCGAGGATGGTTGCGCGCAGCCGATGAGTGCTGGCGTCGAGCTGCTCGCCCAGCAGCGCGCGATCGCAGCACAGCAGCGCCTCTTCCAGCCGTCCGAGGTTGGCCAGGGCTCGCGCTCGCAAGGTGAGTGCGGGCGGCCACGCCGGGTGCTCCCGCAAAAAGGCTGCCAGTGCTGCTTC
>DASQDA010001018.1:0-6432 GCA_035634435.1 Polyangiaceae bacterium | reverse complement strand
CTTGGTCTGCTCGGTCTCACCGCGGATGCGCTGCAGCAACCCCGCGATCTCGTATTCGCCTGCCACGTTGGGCACGGGGTCGCCGGTGGGCGCTAAGTCCGCCACGCGCAAAGCGCCGGCGGCGACGAGCTCGCTGAAGCCGAAGCCCAAGGCGTCCCCCGTGGTGGCCAGGTCGGCGGCGTCGTCTTCGATAGCAACCATCAAGGTGTTGATGCCCTGGCGCGCCAAGTTGCAGGCGATCTGCAGAGCGAGGACACTCTTGCCCGTCCCACTGCGGCCGGTGATCAGCGTGGCGCGACCTTTAGGCAGGCCGCCGTGGGTGATGACGTCCAGGCCCGGGACCCCTGTCGCGACTCTCTCTATTTGGCTCATGGTAAGGATGATTGGCCGCCGGCGTCCCGCAGGAGCTCGAGGATGGCCTCTGAGTCGCGTAGGTCGCCGAGCAATGACTCGCGCGGCAAAGGCTTGCGGCGCACGAGCATGGGCGTGAAGGCGACGCGGTCCTCGACGCCGCCGAGCGGCTCGTGGATCAGGTGACAGATGCGAAGGCTGGCCTCGCTGCGCGCCGCGTCCTGCAGCACCGACTTCAGGTTGCGAATGGCTCGCATCGAGGTGAGCGAGTCCGTCACGTAGAGCACGAGCTCCAGGCCGCCTTCTGCTGGCGTGCTCGGGCCGGCGGGCGGCGCTGGCTCCGAGTCGCCAACCCGCAAGAGCTCGTCGCGGTGCGCCGCCACCAAGGCCCCCTCTATATCGAGCAGCAACGTGTCGAGGTCGACCGGCTTTTTTACGATCTTGACGCCTTCGACGGGCTCTGGGCTCGCATCGGCGGACCACAGCAGAGCGCCCACGTCACGCAGCAGGCCAGCCTCTCTTGCTTGCCTCAGCATCCAGGCGCCCGTGCGACCTGGCAGGCGATAATCGCTGACGACCATTCCGAAGGCGCGCGAACGGAGCTGCTCCATGCCCTCCTCCGCGCTGGCCGTACCGACCACGTCGTAGCCCTCGGACGCGAGGAACGCGACGAGCATTTCTCGTGAGTCTTGGTCGTCCTCGACGACCAACACCTGGGGGCGGGGGTGCGTGCTCATGACTGCCGAGCGGGAGATGGCCTTGGATTGAGGGGAGGAGCGCTGCTGAGCTTCTAGTTCAACGCGATGCACATTTCTAACGACAAAGCTGAAAAAACCGAGGTTACTCGGACAGCTCTTGCGAATGGCGTACCAGGCTGCTCCCGCACCAGACTTGCACTGGCGCCGGCTCGGCCGCCCCCCGGTATGGGCCGCGAAGCCGCGCTAAATGGGTGACATTGTAGCTAAGCGGCGCACCACCTCGGCCCGAAACGTGAGGCAACTTTCTACGTCACCCGCCGGATGTGGCAGCGGCGCACGCGGTGCCGCACGGGGCACTCCCGTCATGCCTCCGGAGGCGACATAACGGCCCGCGTGGACACCAGGATCTCTGCCACGGGACCGCGGAGGCGGCTGTTCGAGTTGATTGAGCGGCGAGCCGCCACCTGGTCAAGACGGAAGCGCCCAAACAGCGCTCGCGTATCGCTCGTGTCCGAGTTCGACAGCAAGGCGCAGACGCCCCGTGCCTCGAGCTTGGCGAACGCCTTGGCCAGCCGCCGGTGCTCTTCCAGGCCGAACGGCTCGGCGTGGTACTCGGCAAAGTGCGCGGTGCGGGAAACCGGCAAGTAAGGGGGGTCCAGGTACACGGCGTCGCCCTTGCGAGCGCGGCCGCAGACAGCTTCGAAATCGGACTCCAGGATCTCGACGTCAGCCAGCACGCGCGCGGCGGCTCGAAGCCGCGCGCCGTCAACGATGCTTGGCTTCTTGTAACGCCCGAGCGGCACGTTGAACTGCCCTTGACGATTCACACGGTAGAGCCCGTTGAACCCGGTCTTGTTCAGGTAGATGAAGCGGGCCGCTCGTGCGGCCAGCGCGCGCGGCTTGGCGGCGCGTACGAGATAGTACTGCTCCTCGGAGTGCGCCGACGCGTACTCCTCGAGCCGCCGGATGACGCCCTCGACGTCCCGCTGCAGGGCACGATACACGTTCACCAGCTCGGGATTGCGGTCGGCTATCACCGCTCGCTCGAACGCCTGCTCCGCAGCCAGAGCGAAGAACACTGCCCCGCCCCCAATGAATGGCTCGAAGTAAGTGGGTATCGGCCGCGGAAAGCGCGCGAGGATATGCGGCAGCAGCTGCCGCTTGCCGCCGGCCCACTTGAGCACCGGACCGAGATCGCCGCGCGTTCTCATGCCACCGGCGAGAGCGAAATCTCGAGTCGCTTCATCATTTTCTGCAAGCCGAAGCGCGACACGCCGAGCAGCTCGGCTGCTCTGGTCTGATTGCCTTGCGTGCGCCGCAGCGCTATCCGCACGAGCTCGGCCTCGAGAGCATCCACGCGCTGCCGCAAGTTGAGCTCGTCGACGCTCTTGGCTTCAGCGCGCGAGGCGATCTCCGGGGTCAGATGCTCCGTCGTGATCAGGTCGTCGGCGAGCACGAGCGCGCGCCGCACTTCGTTCTCGAGCTGACGCACGTTGCCAGGCCAGGTGAACGCTGCCAGCCGATCGAGCGCTGGCTTGGCAATGGTGACCTTGCGCGCGGCGGCGTGCACCCCGAGGAAATGCTTCACCAGCACGGGCACGTCGCCGATGCGTTCGCGTAAGCTCGGGATGCGAATGGTGATCACGTTGAGCCGGTAGTAGAGATCTTCTCTGAATTTGCCCGAGGCCACCATGCCTTCGAGGTCGCGATGCGTGGCGCCAATCACGCGCACGTCCACCTGACGCGAACGCTCGGAGCCAACCGGCCGGATCTCGCCGTCTTGCAGGGCGCGCAGGAGCTTGGCCTGCATTCCGAGACTCATCTCGCCAATTTCGTCCAGAAACAATGTGCCACGATCGGCTACCTCGAAGAGGCCAGCCCGCGGTCGTGACGCGCCGGTGAAAGCGCCCCGCACGTGGCCGAACAAGGTGGACTCGAGCAAAGATTCAGGAATTGCGCCGCAATTCTCCGCCACGAACGGCTCTTGGCTGCGCGACCCGTGGCGCTGGATGGCGCGTGCTACCAGCTCTTTGCCGCTGCCCGACTCGCCAATCAGCAGCACCGGCACCTCCGAGGACGCCACCCGATCGACCAGCCGGAGCATGCTGCGCAGCGCCTCGCTCTGCCCGACGATCTCGTCGTAGCGGTGACGTGTTTCGCGCGCGTCTCGCGCTCGCGCAAGCTCCCGCTCTACACGGTCGAGCTCGGCTTCGCGGCGCGCCAGCTCCCCGCTCGAACGGGCCTCGGCTCGGCGCGCACGCCGCGCCGCCCGGCGCAACAGGATCTGATCCCGCGCGTCCGCGATCGCGACAGCGGCGAGGGTAGCGACCAGGCGTACCCACGACAGCTCCTTGGGACCAAAGGCGCCACGCCGCACCCGGTCGTCCAGGTACACCACGCCGAGGGCCTCACCGCGTGCAATCAGCGGCACGGCCAGCACGCTGCGCAGCTTGAGCGCATGCACGCTGGCGTGCACCTCGGGCAAGTCACCAGAGGCGTCCACCGCCACGACTGGCTCGCCTTGCGCCAGAGCACGCTGCGCGAGCGATTGGCTGAGCTCGAGCTGCGCACCCTGCAGGTCGGCGCGCAACAGGTTACGGCCGGCGCGGGGCCGCAGCTTGCCGCCAGGCGCCCGCAGCAGCAACAGTCCTCGCTCGACTCCCGTCCACAAGACCAGTGCATCGACCACCTGCTCGAGCAGCGGCCGCAAGCGGTCGCGGCGGCCGAGGGCATGCACCAGCCGATCGACGTCAGCCAGTTGCTCGGGAGAGAAGGCGTCGTTCTGGCTGGCATCGGCTAGCCTGACCCAGGGCAAGAGCCGTACGACGCCGCCGAGCTCGGGCCCTGCGCGCTCGAGTAGCTCATGGGCGGCTTCACTGGCGGCCAGCGTGAGCCGTCGAACGGCGTCCCCTTCACCCAGTCGCGCCGCCAGCTCCGCACCGGTCGCAAAAGCGGGACCGCGCACCACGCTGGGCGCGGGCTCACCCACCAACCCGAGCAGCGCTTCGAGCACCCGCGTCGGCACATGTGAGCTGGCCGCCAGCGTGGCGATGCGCGCGCGCGCAGCCCACCATTCGAACCGTGGTTCCAGACCACGCTCACGCAGCGCGGCCTGAGCATCGACCGCGTCCAGATCGAGGGGCTCACCCCGCTCGTGGAGCCGCGCAGCAATGCGGAGACGGTCGTCGGCGTCCTCGAGCAAGGACGCCGCGAAGCGCGCATGCTCGACGGCATCTTTGTCCTCGCTGCTCGACAGGTCGCAGAGAAGCGAATGAGCGTAGGCGCGACAGCGGCGGTCACCGACGGCTTTTGCACGCTGGCTCGCCGCCAGGGCCGCCTCCCGAGCCTCGAGTGTGGCGCCCAAGTTGGCATGCGCCGCCGCCAGCGACAGCAGAGCCCGCGCTGCTTCCGAAGCGCGCCCCAGGCTCTCGAACAGCAGCAACGCACGCCGTGCGGAGCTGAGCGCGAGCCCCAGCTCGCCGAAGTTCGAGGCAGCAGCGGAGACGCCGGTCAGATACGTCGCCTCCTCCAGCACCGCGCCGGCGTGCGCGGCGTGCTCCGCCGCGCGCCGGGTGTGGTCGAGCGCGCGCTTGGCATCACCTGCGTAGTGGAACAAGTTGCCAGCCACTGCCTCGACACGAGCACGCTCCTCGTCGGTTTGAGCGAAGAGCCGCGCCCGTTCGAGGCTCGACGCCGACGCGCGCCGGTCGCCGAGGGCAATCTGCGCGAGCGCGCGCACTTCCAGAACCGAGACCACCGTCTCGTCGGGAGTCGACAGCTCGAGCGCCTGGGCCGCACGTCCTTCGTCGAGCAAGAGCCGTGCTCGAATGGCGCGCGCGCGCCCTGCAATCTCCGTCGGCAAGGTCGCGCTCGACAAGGCGTTCAGCACGGAATGGGCCCCAACCCGATCGCCAACGCGCCGCAAGACCTCAGCCGCTTCGACGCGACAGCCCGGCCCCTCGGCGCGGTCCAGCACGGCGAGCGCTCGGCCCAGATGCCCCCGCAAGCGCAACGCCCCGGCCACCGCAAGCGAGAGTGCCGGCGACGCGGCGCCGTTGCTGCAGCGCTCCGCGCTGTCGAGCAATGCTTGCGAAGGCACCCCACGCTGAAGCGCGATGGCGATTTCGACCGGGTCGGAAGCCACCGGCGTGCTCGACACGATGGCACTCGATTCCAGGTCGGCGAGCGTGAGCCGCTCGGGTTCTCGACTACGCGTGGCGGAAATCAGCCGCTCCGCGAGCTCGGAGTCGTCCCCCACGCCCAGATCGGGCCAGGCGGCTGCCGCAGGTCCGATCAGCGTCACGAGCCAGCGAGCACGGCCAACGGAACCCAGGTCCGAAAGGGTGGAAGGCTGCCCACCCCCGAGCGAGCCACGGAGCTCTTCGACTGCCCGCCACAGCGCAAGCGCTTCGTCGAGCCATTGACCGCAGAGGCCCGCGACACCGATGCGACTGCGGGGCTCACGCGCAGCCATCAGCAGATCGGCGCGGCGCTGCGCCAGATACGTCCGACGGACGGCTCCGATGCCGCGCTCGCCGCGTTCGGCCTGGGACTCCCGTTGATCGAGGAGCTCCAGCGCGAGGCGGAACACCCACTCGGCGCTCGGTCGCGCCGCAGGTGCATGTGAGAGCAAGGGCCGCACCAGGCGCTGCAGGTCGTCCGAGGCTCCGGAAGCCTCGCCGCTCGCAGGCGCGCCGGAGACAAGCGGCCCGGCGAGGTCTGCCAGCGTCTGGCCGAGAGCGAACAGGTCGCGCAAGCGCGCATCACCACTGCCCGGCATGTCGAGCACCTCCGGAGCCAGGTAGCGACGCGTCCCGCCGCGGGCGAGCGTCTCATCCGCGGCGCCCGCCAGCCCGAAGTCGACCAGGCGGGCGCGCAGCTCGGACGCGCCACTCTCGAGCACGATGTTGTCGGGCTTGACGTCGCCATGAGCGACACCCGACGCGTGCAGGTCCGCAAGCGCCCGGCCAATGTCGCGTGCGACGATCAGGGTTCGCGTGCGCCGTGCGGAAGGGTCCAGCTCCGTTGCGGCATCCAGAGCTCCGCCGCGATGGTGCTCGAGCACCAAGTACGGAGTGCCGCGCACGAGGCGCTCGCGGCCAGCGTCATCCAGGAGGCAGTCAGCGCCCAGCCGGCCAGCGCCGAGCAACCGAACGCAGAAGGGCGAGTCCACCCCCAGGAGCCGCTGACCCTCGTCAGCTAGTCGCGCATAGGCGGCTCGGTCGCGCGCAAACTTGAGAACGTAGCTCGGCCCCTCCGAACCCCCTGCGAGCCAGACCTCCCCCGTTGCACCACGCCCCAACCGCTGGCGCAGAACCACCGCGCGCCCCAGCACCGTCAACTCAGTTGCCACTCAGCGCGCCCCCAACATCGGTCAAATTAG
>DASQDA010001017.1:0-4724 GCA_035634435.1 Polyangiaceae bacterium | reverse complement strand
GAGGTGCTCGAATGGAGGGAGTCGAAGTTGGGAAGACAGCCTTGAGCGGTCATCCAGGCGAGTGTCGCCAGTGTAGGAACGATGTGATTGCGATGCACGATAAGGCTCGGTACTTGGAAAGCGGCCGATAGCTCTGCGGCTTAAGCACGTGCCCCCGCAGTCTTGCTCCTCGCTTGCGCACCGCACGTGCGGCCAGGCAGGCAGCGGGTGTGAGCTGTCCGGCCGCAGCAGGCCGCAGGACAATCGTCCGTCCACGGCGCGGACGTGCCGCACGGACCAGCCGGTTGCATGCTGCAAATCGAGCGAGCTCTCTGGGCAAAGGCGGAGCGCGACGCGCTGGCATGCGCGCTGCAGTAGGGCTCTGCACGCAACCCCCGCCGACGGTCACCCCTGCCGACAGAGCAAGCGGACCATCAGCAAGGAACCCCATGTCATCGCAATCGCCCAGCGCACCGTTCACCGCCATCGTCACGTTGTTGTTGTCGAGCGCGTGCGGAGGAGCCGAGGCCAACGGTGAGCTCGACGGCCCGGAGGAGAGATCGATCGAGGAGAGCTCGATGGAGCAGCGCGTCGTCCCGCCGGCAACCGACTACACCCCAGCGGAGCTCGAGGCGCTGGCGCAAACGCCAGAGGTGCTCAGCCTGAATAGCCCATTCGGCGAGGCGCCCGCGCCAAGTCAGTCGATCCACGTGACCATGTCCGATGGTACGCGTCGAGCCGTCAGTCTGTATTTCCCGTCGGGGTTCGAGCTTGCCGCGAGCCGTGCGCCAGTGGTCTACATCGAGGCCTGGTACGGCAGAGGCGTCGAAGCGACGGGAACGGCCATCGACCTCTATCGCGGCGGCGGCTTCGTGGTGGCGATCAGCGATCTGCGCGGAGTCGGCGCGTCGTTTGGCTCGCTGCCCGCCTTCGTCACGCCTGAGGTGCGGCAGGATCAGCGCGAGCTGATTGGCTGGCTTGCCTCGCAGCCTTGGTCCAATGGCAAGGTGGCAGCCGAGGGCTTTTCAATCTCGGCGACGTACGCCGAGGCGATGGCCGCTTCCGGTGCACCCGCTTTGAAGGCCGCCATCATCCGCGCCTCGGACTTCGATCAATATACGAACAACGTGTTTCCCGGTGGCGTGCCGAACCCGCGCATGACGGGCCTCATCACCCAGATCACCACCTGGATGCGCGGGGAGCCCTGCATCGCCGAGCTTGCCGTCTGCCCATCTCTGGGCCTGCAGCCCGTGGATGCTGACCCGGACTTCAGCTTGCTGCAGGCTGCATTCATCGATCATCGAACGAATCTGCGAGGCGAAGCGCTGCTGTCGGCCGTCTACAAAGACGACCCGCTGGGCAGCGCGAGCGTCGACAGCATGAGCCCCGTCGGCAGTGTGGAGGAGCTCCGTCGCGCTGCGATCCCGGCGCGCGTATCGGCGAGCTGGCTCGACGGCGCAACGGCTCAGAGCGCGCTCGATCGTTTCAACGCGCTGCCAGACGTGCCGATGGAGGTAGTGATCGGTGCCACCGCGCACTCGGGAGGCGTCGATGCCGATCCCTTCTCGCGGACGCCCTTCGAGGCCGCTCGTCCCCCGGCTGCGCAGCAGTACGCAGCGGACGTCGCCTTCGTCCAGCGCGTGCTGGCGGGCGAGACCATTGCTCGCAGCGTGAGCTACTACGTTCTGGGCGCGAACGTCTGGAAGAGCACCGAGCAATGGCCACCCGCGGGCGGACACGACCGAGTCTTGCGGCTGTCTCGCCGTGGGCTCGTCGCGGGGCGCCGGATAGAAGCGGGGGAGCGGAGCTACACCGTCGACCCAACGACCTCATCTGGTGGGCCGTTCAATCGCTGGGGGTCCCAGGGCGGCAACCCCGTCTACTATGGGGATCGACGCGCGGCGCCCGGCCATCGCCTTGCGTTCGACAGCAGCCCCGCGGAGCGTGACCTGGAGCTGGTGGGTGCACCCGAGCTGTGCCTGGCGCTTCGCTCCGACCAGACCGATGGCGTCGTCTTTGCCTACCTGGAAGACGTCGCTCCGGACGGTCGCGTCACTCACCTGACCGAGGGGCAGTTGCGTTTGATTCATCGAAAGACCCAGGGCGCCCCCGACCAGGGGTGCAATCCGCTGCCAGGCACCCAGCGCTCTTTTGAACGGGGTGACAGCGCACCCGTCATCCCCGGTGAGCTGATGTACTTGGAGCTGCCGCTTCTGCCAACGGCCGCGCTCATCCGCAAGGGGCACCGCGTGCGCCTTGCCTTGGCCGGCGCAGACGCGGGCACGTTTCCCATGCTGACCGACACGCCGTCCAGCTGGCGCGTCGCTTACGGCGGGCGTCAGGGCTCGAGCCTCACGCTGCGCTCCCGGCCCTGGTCCGCGCCCTGACCGCGCGGAGCGCCGGGGTGAGCTCACGCGCGTGGCGGTGTGAGCTCACCTGGCTCCACGTAGCGGTCACCCGTCCGACATGGCGCGAGTTGAGACTCGCGACGAGCGCGCCGCCAAGCGTTGTGGCGATACCGAAACATTGTGTCGGCTCACCGCAAAGAAAGGGTCATCAAGACGCGGGATAAGAAAACGCCCCACTTCATCCCACGGACACCTCAGCGCGCCGCCCGCAAGGCGGCTCTCTGTAAGTGCAGGTATACGATGATTCGCAACTTGACTCTGGCAAGCATTGGCGTGTGTTGTTTGGTGGCGTGCTCCGACGCGAGCATGGACTCCTCCAACGGCGCGCTCAGTAACAAACATTCTCCAGATGAGACGGGCGAGGTGGAAGGCGCACCGGCATCCGGGGACCTGGAAGGCGAGGGCGAGCCGCGCGTCGTTGCTGGCAATCCGCCTTCGTGCGCCGCCGCGGGTGCGGGCGATCTGACGCTCTTCAAGGTCGATCCGGCGAAAAGCGGAACGTACACGAGCCCTGACGGCAAGCTCACGGTGACGATCACGGCCTCCGAGAAGACCTTCTCGTTCACGAGCAATCGGGCGCTTGGTTGGGTCATCGTGAAGGGTGGACCGGCAGCAAACGTTTACGACTTCGTGCCCCCAGTGAGCGACGCGACAGGACTCGTTGCGCCGCGCGGTGCGGGATTGAGTCACCTCAATTTCTGCTATCCGCCCGACGGCGGCGGCAGCGGCGGTAGTGGCGGTGTTACGGGCGTGGGCGGCAGCAACACTGGCGTGGGCGGCAAAGGCGCGGGCGTGGGCGGAAAAGGCGCCGGCTTGGGCGGTAGTGGCACTGGTGTGGGCGGCAAAGGTGCGGGCGTCGGTGGCGGCTCCGACGGCGGTAGCGGTGGCCGACGGAACAGCGGTGGAGGATCCGGCGGAGCTGGCGTTGGCGGCAGTGGCAGCGGCGGCAGCGGACCGTGTCCACCGAACTACCAGCTCTGGTTGGCAAGCGAAGGGGCGAGCATCTGCACGCCGGTCCCGAGTGACCGCCAGTGCCCCAGTGGCTACGTGCTCGACGTGGTGAGCGAGGGCCAATACTGCATACCGGCGCCCGTGAGGTGATCTAGGGCGGAGGTCCCTCCGCCCGGAAGAAGCGCGAAGCTCACTCGAGGGGGCAGAGCTTTGCGCTTCGAGTAACGCGAGTGATGTGTCCACTGACCACCCGCCTGGACTGGCTCGAAACCGGTGCTCGCTATAAAAACAGCGTCAGCCGATAGTCGCGCATGCCAAGTCCAAGACCCTCTTTGGCGAGCGACAACAGCGAACAGGGCCGCGCGTTGCTTCAGGCGCGGGTAGCGCTTTTCTGGAAGGTGATGTTCTTCATCATCTTGTTCAGCAGTGGCCTGGGCGCGATTGGCGCCGTCGCCCAGCCCGGCTGGGACTTGTGGCTGACCCTCGCCACAGCGGCCCAGGCCGGCCTCTTCTGGTGGTTGTCTGCACGGGGCACGCGCTCTATCCAGTTCTCTCGGCTGCTCGAGAGTGGCGGCCTGCTGCTCAACCTCAGCGTCGGAGCCCTGTTGGGGCGCTACCTGCTGGTCGGATTTGCGCGCGAGCATGCGCTCGTCACTGCCGAGGGAGCGCTGATGGCGGACGGCTACGTCTCCATGCTGCAACAGGGAGTTGCGATGATGGTCGCGATTCGCGGCCGCCCTGATCCCCTCCACGCCGCGTCGCACCATCCTCGTCACCGCTCTGGTCGGCGCCCCGGTGATCCTCGTCAACGGCTTCCTGGTGCCCGCGGCCAATGGACTGCTCGTGTTGCGCCCGCTCAGCTCGAGTGTGTTTCCGTGGTTGCCGGCCCCGCGGAGCTGCTCGACGGCGCGAACCTGCAGCGCATCGTGGCCGTGAGTGGTGCGCAGCCCGCAGGTAGGGTGGTGCGCATCCTGAGCATGGCCTGCGGAGCGCTGAGCGAAGCCCACGGCATTCGGTCTCATTCACCGGGACATCAAGCCGGCAAACATCATGCTCTGCACCCAAGGGGGCGAGCGCGACGTCGTCAAGGTGCTCGACTTCGGGCTGGTCAAAGACGTCGCCGTGGACCGGGAAGTGAAGCTGACAGGCCAAAGTGCCGTGCTCGGCACGCCGCAATACATGGCGCCGAACTCCATTCTCGAGCCTCAGGTGGTGGACGTTCGTACCGACATCTACGCGCTCGGCTTGGTTGCCTCGAGAAGCAGCCGGACCGCCGCCCTCAAACCGCGGCCGAGCTGCGCCAGCCGCTCGAAGCCTGCAGGGTCGGGCCGTGGGATAGCTCCAGCGCGCGGGCGTGGTGGCTTGCCTACCAACCCGTTCTCGAAG
>DASQDA010001016.1:0-3884 GCA_035634435.1 Polyangiaceae bacterium | reverse complement strand
GGGCGCGTGAACCAAACGTTGGCGATAGACCCAAGGCGTGCTCGCACGACCGCGGCAGCGGCTTGGGAACCCGGTAAGACGTGCACCCTGTAACCCGCAGTCGAGGGGTCGAGGCGCCAGGTGTGCAGGACTGGACCCACGGCAGGATCGGTTGCAAGCGCCTTGAGCACCTGCTCGGCTCGTTCGCGCTGTTCGCGGGTGTGACAGCCAGGCCGAAGCTCCAGCTGAAACCGCGTGAGCTTCGGTATTCGGCTCTGAATAGCCCAATCGCTGACGCTCGCTTCAAACGAGGCGACGAAGACCTTACGTTCTGCCTCTGCGTGTAGCGCAATGAATGCAGGAAAGGGTCTCAGCACGTCGTAGAGAGCCGCGAACTCCTTTGTCCCGCTGCCCAACCAGCGCATGTCGGCAACCTGGCGAGTGCTCGGCGCGTCCTGCACCTGCGGGACACAATACGGCTCCAGGTTTACCCGAACCGGATGCTGCTCGAGAATTCGGTGTTCACGAGCTCGCACCACCGCGAGCGTGACCGGCGGAAAAGGGTCGCCCACGGTTTGCTTGGCGCCCACCTCTGCCTTGTTTGCTCCGGCCCCTCGTGCTGCCTGTGGCGCAGCGGATGCCCGCGAAGGAGCAGCGGCTCGCGCCGAACGGGTCGAGTGCACTTGGTTAAAAACGTCTTTCCGCTCGCCAACCAGCAACCCCAACCCGCCCATCCCATAAGCAAAAGCTTGGATCGATGCGCGGGGGCCGTCAATGTTGCGCCGCGATAGCGTGATGAGCCTGACCCCCGCCCGCTGTGACTGGCGGTACGAAGCGGCGTCACGCCCCATCGCGTCTCTTCCGCCCTGCCACAGCCGTCGAGCGCTCATCCAGCGTCACCTTCGACAGGCGCCACTTCTGACGAACGCCCGCGCTGTGCACCTGCGAACGCAGATCGGGTCAGCACGATCCTGTCGATCTCCTATGACATCGATGGGCCACAATGGAACTGGAATACCGACTCCACTCCCGCCACCCTTGGGGGTGTCGAGGTGGGCACCGACGAAGTGGCGTCGCAGCTGTTCATCAAAGCGGGAACTGGCGATGTCAGCTTGGTGCCTATCGCGCGCTTCTCGCCCGAAGGCGAGGAGGACTTTGGTACCGCCCTGGAATGTCGAGCATGCGAACCGTTGTTAGCCAGATGGCCCCAGCCAACAACAGCCCCCAGACGTCGAACGGCGCCCGAATGGTCTACCCACCCGTGACAGGCGCGACCACCTTCGACCCGGGCACCACCCCGTTCGGGGTGTGGGCCTCGACCACGTCGGGAAACGATGCGCTTCACGGCACCCTCAACTTCTCCGAGGACTCCCTGAACACGCCGGCTAACACCCACCGGGTCAAGGTGTTCACGCTCAAGGCCGCGAGCGGCCCGGTGGCGAATTCGTACCTGCCCGGGTTCGAAGAGGCCACCAACGGCGACTATCAGGACTACGTCTTCCTGCTGACCAACGTCAGGCCGGCGCCGTAGAGCCCTTCCCACTCTCATTAAGGAATATAGCAGCGCGCGCTGCCGCGCCCTGGACATCGAGTTCCCGGAAGGAACGGCATCGCATTGGGTAGCGTTCGCTCAGTCGCCGCCACCTACGTCAGCGCGCCGCAGCGTCGGTCCGGAACGGGCGCATTCACAGGCGGAAATTTGGTTGCGCGTGCAACTTGGTGAACGAGGAGCTGGCAGAGGTCGTCCGCTAGCGTTGGCCTGGCGCGAAGCCGCTGAGCGCCTCGCGACGTCGAGGCCCTCGTGGCGCCCCACACTGGCGGTGCAAGGTCGTTAGTCGAGCAGGTCGAAGTGCGGCACACCATCGTCTAGCCCCCCGAGACGCCGTGGCTCTCCCCATTGCACCTTCACCCAGGATGGAGGTCGAGAGCTCAGCTTACAGCGAAGTTGCGCGCCGTGGCTCTGGCCGGAGCGGCCCGGACACACGGGCACGTCGGCATGTCGCCCCTAGTCCAAGCTCTTCGAGAAGGCGCTGGCGGGTTCAAACAAGCGCGCCCGCTAGCCCTTGTTATGGCGCGTAGGCTTCATTCCGAGGCGCATCGTGGCGTTGTATTCGATACCCTGACCGTAGGCTCCGCCGTGCTCCTTCAGCACGTTCATCACTTGGTCGTAAGTGTCCTTGCGCGCCCAATCGCGCTGAAGCTCAAGGAGGAACGCCATCGCTGTGATCGGTATGGCGCCCGCCCGCTCGACTCTCCGCATGGCGGCGTCGTGCGTTGTACGGCTTACGCCCCCACAAGCGTCTTCGACGACGAAGACATTGTACCCATCGGCGAGCGCGTGGATCGCGGGCAGGGCGAGACAAACCTCGGTCCATAGCGCGGAGAGGACCAGGTTTCGGCGGTTTGTCCTCTCGACCGCCCTCCGAAAGGCGTCATCCTGCCAGGCGTTCACCGTGGTCCTATCGATGATGGCGTTGTCAGGGAATACGTCCAAGATTTGGGGGTACATCCAGCCGCTGAACTCCTTAGCGCCGACGGTTGTAAAAATCGTCGGCACAGCGAATACCTTGGCGCTTTCGTAAGCATGAGGGTGTTATTCAATAGGACGTCGCGGTCGATACTCGCGACCCCGAAGTTCATTTGAGGCTCATGATCAATGAGGCAGACAACGCAGTTGTCGGGGGTGAGAAGCCCCTTATCCGTGTCTCTGAAAAAATCGGCAGCTAACATTTGGGCGGTCTCCGTTTGTGACGTTGTTTACGGACGTGAGGGTGTCATCATCGAAGGCACTGTGGAGCAGCTGCTCGACGCTAAGCGCTCGCAGAGCGCTTACGAGGCTGCCTTGCTCGGCGGGCGCCTCGGAGCGCCGCGGTACAACCACGTGGATAGAAGGTTTGTCAGGCGCGGCATGACGATCCACGTAAGGGCCGCCACCGGGATGCCCGTGGACGCCGCTGCAACCACCGGGTACGGGAGGCCGTCAGGCGTTATCGCCTTTAGAATCATCACCTGAGGCAGAAGGGCGAGCCATGTCACCAACGCCATCTTCCATTTGGCCGGAGCGAGGGAGCCTTTCGATCGACCCGGCAACACAAACCAAGTCTCGAGACCCGACTGCAGGACAGGCGGCGCAGGACCAGCGGAGAGCGCCTCGCCCTGTCGCATAAGGGCGACGACATCAGGCGACGACTGCCAGTCATTCAGCTGCGCCTGAGTTCCAAAACGGAAGAGGAGAAAGTAATCTTCGCCGTGTGAATTTAGCACTGTTGAACCCTGGAGGCCCCGAGCGTGTGAGGCTGTGTCCATCAGCTTGCTAGCCCACTCCTCGAAGGCCTGGCGCGCCGCCGGCTGAACCCGACGCTCCAGAACCATCTTCACCGGACCCGGTGCTCCGCTGTCATCTACGGCTTTTCGCATACGGAATCTCTGAACGGCTGCGGCGGCTATCATGCTTTTCCGCACAGTCCACGCAACCTGCGCTTCTGCAAAACACAGTCTGCAAATGTGCCTAAGCGCCGGTGCCGTGTAGGCCTCGGTCGCGTTCGCGCGTGACACAGGTGTGTCGTGTGTCCGCCATGAGCGCTTCCGGATGAGGGGATGAGCCGGGCGCGACCGACCACATCCATGATTGTGGCGTGACTCCCAATGGTGCTCGTCTGCTAGGATGCGAGACATGTTTGTCAGCAGAAGTGACCAGGACAGCTTCACTGCCGACTGCCCGTCCCGATGCCGCTGGATGGGCCGCCGGATCGCTTCGGAACGCGGAAGCGACCAAGCAGGGCGAGCCGAGTCGAAGCGAAGCGTTGCCCGATGAACTGGGACGACTTGAAGATTCTGATGGCGACCGCCGAGGGCGGGGGCCCACTCGCTGCTGCGCAGCTTCTAGGTGTGACTCAATCGACGAT
>DASQDA010001015.1:0-2235 GCA_035634435.1 Polyangiaceae bacterium | reverse complement strand
ACCTGGGCTCCACGGCTGTTGCCGCTCGAAATGCCGCCCACGGAGAGCGTGCCACCGATAGACAGCCCGATGTAACCGGTGAGAACGGGCGGAGTCAGACCTTGAGCCAAGGTCGCCGGCAATAGCTCGCTCCAGCGCAGGCCCGCGTCGACCACGGCGCGACCAGGCTCGATGGAATGGATGCGCTTGAGCGTGCCCATCTCGATCGCCAAACCGCCCCCGACGAGGGACTGCCCGAAGGTGGTGTGGCCCTGACCGTGCGCCGCCACCTGGATCCCCAGGCGCCTACAATACTTGACCATCTTGGAAATATCTTTAGCGGACGCAGGGCGCAGCACCGCGACGGGAACCGCCACAACGCTATTACCCGCGTCCGTCGAATGATGAGCCAGGCTGGCTGCATCGCTCACGAGCTCGCCCTCCAGCGCGGGCACACGCGCGAAGGGGGCCTGCGCGGCCTGCGCCTCCGTCACCCATTGACGGGCGACGGGGTTGAACCCCAACACGGTTGCTCCTGCCAAGGCAGAGACGAACTGGCGTCGATCCATCATTGATACTTCTGGCCTCCTACTACACGATGGCACCCAAGGGCGCGGTACCCAACCGAGGGACTCCGCACCTGCTACACCCGAGCGCGAAGCGAAAGACTACGCTTTTCAGCGCCAAATTGTCAACGCGGAATCCGCCGGACCCGGCCATATTCACCAGCTGAGCGCCCCGATCGCCACACAGCTGAAACAAACATGTCGCTCGCCACGTGCGCTCTTCGAGCAGTGCGCTGGCAGCTTGCAATGACTCAGCGAAAATCGCGCAATCGTATCTTAAGTTCTGCCGTGTACGTGCCGTTCAGCCACGGGGATCCAGGATCACACTCGTGTGTGAGCGACCCAATGGCGTGCGGGACGAGCCGTGTTTGCCACTACGATCGGAATGGCGAGTGCGTGCCTTTGCGGGTGGCTTGGAGCGCTAACGTCGCTCGCCGGCTCGCACCCGAAAAGCAACGGCACAACCGGAAAGCTACGTGCCATTCGAGCTCGGCGGCTCGACGAGCTCGGCTCGGGTTGCGTAGAGAGAAGCTTCGGCAATCTGGTTTAGCGACGACGCTCGCTGCGAGGCAGCGCCACGTCCTGCGCAGTCAGCTCGTCGAGCCCCTCCGCGCCGCCTGTGTTCGCGGGAGCCTCGCCGGACTGGGCCCGCACATCGCTCGATTCGACACGCACACGGAACGAGCCGGTCTTCGTCCGCAGCTCCTCGGCAGCACGCGCTAGCAGTTGGCCCACACCGTCGTGCACGGCCGCGCCCAGCTCAGCGGCGCCGTGCTCCAGGGCCGCCGAAGCGATAGGTCTTGCTCGGAATTCCCCACCTCGGAAGCAACGCCAACAGTTGCTCCTCATCGATAGTGCGTCCGTGTTGAAGCCGCAGCGCGTGGTCGATGATAGCGTGCACTTCATCGTCGGTGTATTTTCGGGCGCCCGCCGTCTCACGTCCGTGATCCGAGCGTAGTCTTGCCACTTGCCATGGTCCACAGCAGCCCTCGTGAATGCAACCCCGGCCCTCGAGATTTAGGCGACGGCGCTCTCGTGAGCTTCGATCCGTGCTGGTTGCCGTCGCGCCGCGCCGATGCGTACTTTGCCGAGCTGATGGCGAGCGTTCCGTGGGAGCAGGGCACGCTCTCCTTCTTCGGCAAGAGCGTGCCGGAGCCACGGCTCAGCGCCTGGTTCGGCAGCGCCGACTATGTTTACAGCGGCCGTCGGGTGCGCGCCCGAGAGATGCCACCCGCATTGCACGAGCTGACTCGAAGCGTGGAGCTCGCCCTTGGGCAAAGCTTCAACTCGGTGCTCCTGAACCTATATCGTGACGGACGCGACAGCATGGGCCTTCACGCTGACGACGAGCCCGAGCTCGGCCGCAACCCCTTCATCGCGAGCGTCTCGCTCGGAGCGACACGTAGGTTCATCCTGCGCCCGAAGCGCGGGGCCGAGCTAGCCCCGCTCTCGCTCCTGCTCTCACATGGCAGCCTGCTGACGATGGCCGGCGCCTGCCAGCATGTGTTCCGTCACGGCGTGCCCAAAGCGCCGGCTATCAACGAGCCGCGCATCAACCTCACCTTCCGGCAAACACGCGCTTGAGCCTGGTGGCAATGGCCCAAGACCGAACGCTGCTTCAAGTTTCCAATCGCGCTAACTGAGGCGCTCCCAGCAACGGCACGGGATTCCTGCTTTGCGACTCGTGCTC
>DASQDA010001014.1:0-3046 GCA_035634435.1 Polyangiaceae bacterium | reverse complement strand
GAGAGCGACGGCACTACGCAGACGGAGAACGACCGCGCCAAGCACGGCGAGAGCCAGGGCCATCGCGCAACGCAGACGGACAGCGAGCGGGCGGAGCATGGCGATCACGCTGTGGAGAGGCAGGCATCGCTGCGCGGCGGGTCACAAGGGACGTTCGAGAAGTCCGTCGTTGTTGGCCGGCCCGCGGAGGCGCGGCGGACTCGGCACATCCCCAATGCGACGCGGCGCGCGGTGGTTGCGAGGGATGGGGCGCGCTGTACCTACGTCGAAAAGGCTGGGCGTCGCTGCGACGCCACAGCGTTCCTGGAGCTGCATCACGAGCTGCCGTGGGCGCTGGGGGGCGACGCGCAGGTCGCGAATATTCGCCTGCTCTGTCGCGCGCACAATCGCCTGCTTGCGGAGCACGACTTTGGTCGCGCACGGGTAGAAGCGTCGCTGCGCGGACAGCGATGCGGTGCAGCCAGCGTGCGCTCGGGGTAGCACCGAACGTGGCGAGCACGCTGGCGTCACGAACGGAACGAGCTTCGAAGTGCTGCGTCGATCCTGGAACAGTCTTGGCGTGTCTAAGCCGGGTGCGGCACACCACCACGTCGGCGGTCGCGCTTCAGCGCGACAAAGCGGCAACGTGCGCCAGCGGTGTCGTCCACGAGCGGCCATCATCGGATTCCAACGAGAGGGCTGCGGCCGCCTAGGGCGCATCGCGGGTGCTGAAGGGAGGGCGGCAACGCACGGCGTAGGTCGCGGCGCGCGCTGCGATCTGCTGCTGCCTTCCCACGACCTGTAGCGGGCAGCTCGGCGGCTCCGGTTTGCTTGGCCGACCACGGGCGGCACCACCTTCGCGCCACAAACGTCGCCGGGTCAACGCAAGGAAGATGCAGTGCCGCGACGCCGCTCAGCGCCGTCGCGGCCGGCTACGACAGTGACTTCAACGGCGGCGCCTACCGCACGGTCAGCCTCGCGCCTCGGAACGCGCGCGGCGAGCGGCTGGCGGCTGCGGGGGCGGCTGGCGCGGTGGGAGGGACGAGCATTGGCGCGCAGGGGCTGCGCTAGGGACGCGCTCGGCCGAGCGGCGCGCTCTTTTCTGGGGTGCCCCGACCGGAAACTCACGCACGCGCTGGGCTGAGGAGTACGCTGGGGCGAGGGCGTTCGACGTGGCCCGCAGGAGCACTCGATGAAATCGTGGACCTTCCAGGACATACCCGATCAGTCCGGTCGCACTGCGATCGTGACGGGGGCGAACACGGGCATTGGCTTCGAGACGGCCCGCATGCTGGCGCTGAAGGGCGCAGAGGTGGTGCTTGCGTGTCGCAATCTCGAGAAGGGTCAGGCGGCGCTCGAACGCATTCGCAACGAGAAGGCGAGCGCGCGGCTCTCCCTCGAGTCGCTCGATCTGTCCGACCTCGATTCGGTGGCGGCGTTCGCCCAGACGGCTGGCTTCAAGTACGCAGCGCTCGACTTGCTGGTGAACAACGCGGGTGTGATGGTGCCGCCGCTCGGGCGTACCAAGCAGGGGTTCGAGTTGCAGCTCGGTACGAACCACCTGGGTCACTTCGCGCTGACGGCCCGCCTCCTGCCACTGCTGCAGCTTAGACCCGGCGCTCGCGTGGTGGTGGTGTCGAGTGGTGCGCAGCGGCTCGGCCGCATCCACTTCGAGGATCTAAATTGGGAGCAGCGTCCCTATCGCGCTTGGCTGGCGTACGGGCAGAGCAAGCTTGCCAACATGCTCTTCGCGCTGGAGCTTCACCGCCGCCTCAGCGCCAGCGGCTCGAGCGTGCGCGTCACGGCGGCACACCCCGGCTTCACGGCAACCGAGCTGCAGCGGACGTCGGGAGTGGCTCGGTTCATGAACCCGCTCGTTGCGATGAGCCCGGCTGACGGCGCATTGCCGACGCTGCGTGCGGCGACGGATCCGGAGGCGACCGGCGGCAGCTACTGGGGTCCGGCCCGTTTCTTCGAGCTCTCGGGGCCGCCAGTGCTAGTGCCGGTACCCGCCGTCGCGCGCGATGAGACGGTGGCCACCAGGCTCTTTGCGGTGAGCGAGCAGCTGACCGGCGTCGCGTTCACCTTCGACGCGCCGCGACCTTCGAGCCGAGGTCAAGGCGCCACGCTGCTCAACTGAACGACTGCGCTCCGCGGCCCGCGCCTCAACCGAGGAGCCGATGGTGCTGGCGGCGAGCCCGTGGCGCGAGCGCCGGCCCGCGGCCGATTGCCTCCACGACGGGAGCGGGCCTCAGTCGTTGGATCCCAGCTTCTTGACGGCCTCCTTGACCTCTTCTTTGCCGGTAGCGACGCCAACTTTGGTGAGCGCGGCCATGAGCTTGCCCATGGTCTCCGGATTCGTCGCCAGAATCTGAGCCATCGGCTCGCTATTTTCCTGCAGCGCCGCCAGAAACGCCGTCCGAGCCTGCTTGTTCTTCAGGCATTCAGCCACCAGCGCCCGCAGCATGGAACGCAATGCTTCGTCGCGTTGTACGACGGACATCGCAGCCACCTGCGGTCGCGCCGCCATTGCCTCGGCGATGGCCGCTTGCGATGCGGGTTTGTCGCTGACGGCATCGAGCGTCGCGACCATCGTCTGCTTCAACCCTGCGGGATTTTCCGATAGGCGGCGCGCCGCCATGCGCGAAAGGTCTTCGCGTTCCAGCCCCTTCGCAGTGTTCTGCAGGAAGCGGTCGAGCGTGCGGGGATGTCGCAGCGTGCGTGCGAACAGGTCGTCCACGTACTCGGGATGCTCGTCGGTGACACGCAACGTAGCTTCCAGGGACTCACCTCGCAGCTCGTCGTCGGCCATGACGGCGTCGACTGCGGGCTTTTGCGTGCTCGCACTGCAAGCGGATAGAACAACCAACAGACCGATCGCCTGAAGCGGGAATTTGCTCATGCTCACTCGTTTCCGTCTCTGCGTGTGGATCGCATGCGCGAGTGAGCAAGCCGCGTGCCGGTCGTGACAACGGCAGCTCGATGGCATTCGCGACAGCCACCGATTCGATGCGATAATTCACGCTGTGAGCAGCACGCCGTCGAGAGCGCGCTTACAACCAATGCC
>DASQDA010001013.1:0-3370 GCA_035634435.1 Polyangiaceae bacterium | reverse complement strand
GCGCGCTGCATCACGTCTAGACACTTCAGGGTAGCTCGACTCGTCAATTCTCATCAGGACGCCGGCCGCTGAGTCATAGACCCAGCTCAATGCCGAGTGTTGGGCCTCGCATCGGGAGGGGACCCGTTGCTCGGCGCGGCCGATCGCACTCGTAGGGACACTCTGCACTGTCGCTCGGTTCCCTGCAGCGTGAATTTGCACAGGTCACGCTCCGGCCCACTGCGGGAGCGTGACCTGCGCAGGCTTGCCTACACTCGGTGGTATTGCAACCATCGGCCGGGACGGGGGGGACTTCCGGCTCAGCGCGCTCGGGCCCGTCGCGCGAGCCAGCAAGCGAACAGCGTTGCTCGGCGCCTGCGGACTCACCTGCGACCACCCGCGCCCACGTCCGTACCCGGGTCCCCGCCACAGGCTGCTGGAGGCGCCGTCGACACGACCCTGCGACCGGCTCGAAGGAGAATCCTCGGCTGCTCAGCCGACGCTTCCGCTCAAGCGCGAAGATTCGAGGAGCAGCCGCTCGTCACTGCAGTGGCACGTCGAGCCCGACCTGACGCATCAACCGCAATGCGTTGCCCGAGGAGACGGGCCCCGGATAGACCCGATAATCGAAGGTCATTTTGCCGTCCGCCACGCTCTCCCGGAGGTGCACGAGCACGACGTGATTCATCAAGCTGTCAGGCAGCAAGCAGAGCTCTTGATCGTGTGTGGACACCGCGCCGAGGGCACCACGGCGCAAGAGCTCGGCCAGCACCCAGCGTGCGCCCAGCTGACGTTCGCGCGAGTTGGTGCCGTGCAGGATCTCGTCGAGCAGGAAGAGCACGGGCTCGCCGCTGCCCGCTGCATCGACGACGCCCTTGAGCTTGGAGATCTCCGCGTAAAAGTGGCTGACGCCTTGCTCGAGTGAATCGGCCACGCGAATGCTCGTGCGCACGAGCAGGCGGGAGCAGGCAAGCGTCCTGCAGGTGACCGGGGCGCCTGCCAGCGCGAGCACGGAGGCAAGGCCCATGGCGCGTAGCAGCGTGCTCTTGCCGGACATGTTCGAGCCGGTAATCAGCAGCGCCTGGCCGGGCGCAGGGAGTGACACGTCGTTGGCAACGCGGCGGAGTGGGTCGAGTAGCGGGTGCGCAAGCGCTTCGGCTTCGAAGCGCGCCGGTCCATCGACGAGCTCGGGGAAGGCGACGTCGGGCTCATCTGCAGCGAAGCCGGCGAGCGAGGAGAGCGCCTCGAACCACCCGATGACGTCGAACCAGACACGGAGGTGCTGCCCCGTGGCTCGTTGCCAGCGCTCGAGCCCGAGCGTGCAGTGGATGTCCCAGAGCAGCAGTAGATTGACGAACGGGTGAATCAGGCCGTTGTGGCGCAGGTCGAACCAGCCCACCCAGCGGCGAAAGCGCGCCATGGCCTGCGAAGGCTGGCCTGCTCCGGTGGTGAGACGCGCCCGCAGCTCTTGCAACGTCGGATCGTCGATGGCCAACGCCTCGATGATGGCGAGCAAGTTGCCGTAGCGACGAAAGGCGCCTTCCGTGGATGAAACCGCAGCAAACACGCGGTTCGTGTCGCGGCCGGCGCGCAGCGCCAGGATTGCCTGCAGCGTGAGCCCGCCCAAAGCGAACGCGCCCGGTGTGCCGAAGGAGAAGTATCCGACCAAGGCCGCCACCGTGAGCGGTGGCAGTAGTCGCGAGCCCCAGACACTCACGGCGTCCTGAGACAGCTCTGGTGCGGACTCTGCCCAGCGCAAAAAAGGCTCGGGATTGGGCGCAACGCGCACGCGGGCTTTACCGTCACGGTGCTGTCGCGAACCGGCGATGCCCAGCGCGTGGGCTTCGAATTCCTGACGCAGCTCGAGCGCTCCACCCAGTGCAGCCACGCTGCGCTGACGTCGCCGCGTCTCCTCGAGCGAGCCGGTGTTCAGCAGCAACTCAGCCAGACGCTCGCGCCCGAAGCGGGTGCGAGCCACGGAGAGCCGCTGGAACAGCGATCCGGAGCCGAAGACGTCCAGATCCGCGGCATAGGGGTGATCGGCGGGGAAGAGCCCCTCGCCCAGGTCGGTGAGGGCAGGCCAATCGCGTGTGAGCCGCGCGAGCGCAGCGCGGTTGACGTCCACGCGGCGCAAGGCCAGGTCCTCGGCGTCCAAGATCCGCGCGTGCAGGGAGACGAGCGCCAAGAAAGCGAGGAACAGCACACCAGCAACAGGCCCCCACAGGCTGGCGTTCGCGCCCGCCAGCACCGCAATCGCGCTGATTGCCGCCCCGCCGAAGGCGAGGCCGCGCAGATTGGAAAACCTTCGCGAGCGCCCACCGAGACGGTCGGCCTCCGCTTGGGCATCGACCAGCAGCTTTTCGTAGCGCTCACGCGGCGTTGGCTGTGCCGCGAGCGAGCTCCCGTTCACTGGCTCGTCCTGTCGAACTTGACGACGACCGTGGCTCCGACGAGCGGCGCATCGGGCACTCCCACGCGGCGTCGATCGACGACCTCGGCGACACAGCGTGCAGCCTCAGCGCTCACGTTAATGCGCTTATTGACACTCACGCCTTCTGCGATTCCCTTGGAGCGCACGAGGAAGCGCACATGCACCTCGCCCGAGCGATCTCTGAGTCCGCCATGGTCGCTCACGCAGCGCGCGTACCGCGCTTTGGCTTGCGTGAGCTTGCCCGCGCTGAGCTCACCCTGATCGGCAACCACGGGGCCGACCGTGACCTCCAGGCGTTCGTCCGGGCTCGAGGGCGCAGCGGGCTGGTCGGGGCCAGCGGCGGGCGGCGGATCGACCAGGTTCCCCGTGCTGACGGGAGGTGATGGCGCCGCCGCGGGGCTCGGGCTCACTCCAGCGCTGGCGGCGACGGGGGGCACCGAGGGCGCGCGGCGGAGCACTTGGCTGGCTTCGTCCTCGGTCATGCATCGCACGATCATGCCCTTGCCGTTGGCGATGCGTCCCCAAGCGCAGGCAGGGTCGAAGGGATAACGCCGCACCAGTGTCTCTTGCCCCTCCGTCTTCTGAGCGGCGACGCTTGCTGCAGCCAGCACACTCGCGAGCAACAGACAGACGCGCACCGTGTAGCGGCGGCTGCCGCCGTGGGGCGAAGACGGGGTGGGCTTGTGGGCAGCGCGAGCAATCATCATCCTCGTTCCTTGAACCTTTTAGTGGGCGGCGGATCGTGCGCTCGGACGCCGCAAGCTCCGACCACCGCGCTGACAGCCCGAGGCGGTGCGGAGTGATTGCGTCGCAGAGCACTCGGCTTCGGTCGTTCTCTTCTACCCGATCGCGACGGGAGAACGATGGGATTTCCCTGGTTGCCCGGCCTTTACCTCGATGGTAGCTCCTCGGCCACATGCTTGGAGCGCGCCGGCGTCGGACGTGGAACGGTCGCGTGTT
>DASQDA010001012.1:0-5824 GCA_035634435.1 Polyangiaceae bacterium | reverse complement strand
CCGTTCTCGCCCATCAGCGCGTGCACTTCGCCCGGCTGCAGGGAAAGCGAAACTCCGTGGAGCGCAATCACGCCGGGAAACCGCTTGGTGATGCCGCTCATCGCGAGCAAGGGAGGAGGATTTGGATTCACGCTCGGCTCTTCATCATCCGCACGATTTTGCTCGCATCCACGATTCGTCGTTGTTGATCACTTCGACACCGGTGTCGATGATCTTGGCAATTCAGCTAGATCGCGGCGCAGCCGGGGCGCATCAGCGCCAAAATGCGCTAAACCTGGCGACCATGACCCCGAGCGCCCTGCGCTGCCCCCGTTGCGCGGGCGGTCGGCTCGAGCCCGCCGAGGACGCACTGCGTTGTGCCGAGTGCGCCTATTCCTATCCCGTTCTGAGTGGCATCGCTTGTCTGATGCCGGAGCCGGGTCTCTGGCGTAGCCGCCTGCTGAGCGACCTCGACGAGTACCTGAGCGCAACCGGTCGACGCCTGCACCAGGTGAGCGAGGAGACTCGCCAGTCGAGCTTGTTGCCGAGAACACACGACCGACTACTACGCACGATGCGCGCGCTCGGCGCTGAACGCGTGAGGGTACAAGCCTTCGTCGCCAGCTTGAGCCAAGGAGTGGATCGGGTACCCCCATCCGCGATTCCAACACGCGCGGCCCGCACGCAGGAGCTGACGCTGCTCAGGAGCTACGAGAACATCTTCCGAGATTGGGCCTGGGGTGATCCCGAGAACGCCGTCGCGCTCGGCTTAATTGCCAGGCTGGCGATCCAGCCGCTCGGGGAGCTCGCGGTTCTCGGTGCAGGAGCGGCGCGCCTGAGCGTCGACGTGCATCAGAACCTGTTGCCCGACCGCACCTACGCGCTCGACCTCAACGCGCTGCCACTCCTGCTCGCACATCGGTTGCTCGGGGGTGCCGAGCTCGAGTTGTACGAATTCCCGGTCGCCCCGCACAGCGATGAACAAGTGGCCGTGCTGCAACGGCTGAGCCTGCCGTACAGCGTTCGTGAAGGGCTACAGCTGCTGTACGCCGACGCCTTGTATCCGCCCTTTGCGGACGCGACCCTCGATTCCATCCTTACGCCCTGGTTCATCGACGTGGTGGACGCGGATCTGAATGAAACGGCCGCTCTCATCAACCGCTTGCTCAAGCCTGGCGGGCTGTGGATGAACTCGGGTCCGCTGCGCTTCACCGGCCTACTCTCGCGCATGCTGTGCATCGAAGAAGTCCGGGACATCGTGCAACGGAGCGGCTTCGAGCTGGTCGAAGACTTCGCCGAAAACGTGCCCTACTTCGATTCCCCGTTCAGTGGCTCGCGACGCGTCGAAACGGTGTTCTGCTTCGCTGCACGCAAGGTGGGCGAGGCCGAGCCGGTGTCGCACCGTGGCCTCGAGCCCGACTGGGTGCTCAATCCCGAGCTACCCATTCCGCTGTTGCCGGAGCTCGTTCAGACGCGGCGTACCTCCGTGTTCACGACCGGAGTTCTGAGCATGATCGACGGTCAGCGTTCGATCGCCGACGTCGCCCAGGCGCTGAGCCGCTCCTGGGGTTTGCCTGCGGCCACGGTCCAAGACCAGCTGCGAACGTTCCTTTCACGGTTGGTGCTGTCCTGACCCGCCGTGCTCCCGCTCGCGTTAGCCGTCAGCCCGGATACCAGACCACCCGTGGATCGTCAGCGGGGCGCTGATAGTCGAAAGAGGCGTCGAGCAGCTTTTTCAGGTCGTACTCTGGCCGCCAGCCGAGAAAGAACTTGGCCTTGCTGTTGTCCAGCCAGGTGGAATGAAACTCGGTCTTGATGGGCACGCCGGGTAAACCCCGCGATTGATTGAGATAGCGCGCCACCTCGCCGTAGTCGACGGGCTCGTCCATGCACACGTTGAAGAGCTGCTGCCGCGCCTTGGGATGATCGATTGCCAGCAGCATCGCGGAGACGAGATCGTCCACGTGGACGAAGTTGCGCTTGATGGGCGTGCCGGCTTCGTCTTGCATGATGGGGACGGCCTTGGTGCGCACGTACTCGGCGGCCTTGTCGACACCCACCAGGTCGCGCCAGCGAGGACCACCGAACACGTCCTCGCCGAACGACAGCGTGTGCTTGAAGTCGTCCTTTTCCATGATCCATGGAGCGCGCAAGCAGCAGCCGTTCAGGTCGTACTGGATGTAATACTGCTCCAGCATCACCTCCTCCATCACCTTCGACAGCGCGTAACAGCCCGGGTAGGCGCTATGCTTTTGTGTCTCCGTCACCGGGAGTGGGTGCGGGTAAACGCAGTGGCCCATGCCGGCATCGCCCCCGATGAGAATGAACTGCTGGAAGGTGGGGCTTGTGCGGCTGGCCTCTAGCAACCAGAACATGCCCTTGATGGCCACGTCCATGATTGCCTCGGGTGTCTCCTTGACGGTTGCCAGGTGCAACACGTGGGTCACATCGGCGAAGATCCGATCGACCACCTCGCGGTGCTCGATGGATCCTTTCACGACCTCCAGTCGTGGCGCTGGGTCCAACGTTCGGTTGTGGCACAGGGCGCGCACCGTGAACTCTTGGAAGCGAGGATCGGCCAGGAAGCGCCGAATGAACACTTGCCCGACCTTGCCGGTGGCGCCGGTCACCAGGATACGTTTCGTCTGCGACATGGCTTTGGGCGCGTAAGCTAGCTAGCACCGCCACGGAGAGCAACGCCGAAGCACGCGTCCGGCGGCGAGTCGCGCAACGCGCGAAAAAACCGCCTATCGAGCCCCCAGTGAGCGGAGCGCATGCCACAGGCCGCCGCGGGCGGGCGCGGAGACCGGCGCGGGGTCGCTCGCCACGTTGGTGTGGCCCTGCTCCTCCAGGAAGCCAATGAGCCGCTCACGCAGCGGATAATACTGAGGGTGCTCCAGCACGTTGGCTCGCTCACGCGGCCTTCCGAACGGAACCTGGAGAATTTCCCCAACGGTTGCCCGAGGGCCGCTGGTCATCATCACGATGCGATCGGAGAGAAAGAGCGCCTCGTCGACGTCGTGCGTGACCATCAAGGCCGTCTTGCGGTCGTGCGCCCACAGCTCCAGGAGCACGTCTTGAAGCTCGATGCGCGTCAGCGAATCGAGCATGCCGAACGGCTCGTCCAGCAGCAACAGCTTCGGTGACAAGGCGAAAGCACGCGCCAGACCGACGCGCTGACGCATGCCCGCCGAGAGCTCGCTGGGCTTCTTCGCATACGCGCCCTCGAGCCCCACCAGGTCGAGAAAGTGACGCGCTATCGTGGCCCGCTCAGCGCTCGAGCGCTGACCTGCGACCTGCTCCACCCCGAGCAGCACGTTGTCGAGCGCGCTCAGCCAGTGAAGCAGGCAGGGCGCCTGGAAAACCACCCCGCGGTCTGGTCCCGCATCGAGCACCTCCTTGCCAGCCAGGACGACGTCACCGAAGCTGGCCTGGTTCAGGCCGGCGACAATCGACAAGACGGTGGACTTGCCGCAACCAGAATGGCCGATGATGGAGACGAACTCGCCCTCCTTGACGGTCAGGTTGAAATCTTTGACGATGACGACGGGACCACCCAGCGTTGGATAGGCCTTGTCGAGCTTCGAAATCTCTAGGTAGCGTTCGTTCATAGGGAGGCCTCCGCTGGAGCTGCCAGCGCGGGCATGGAGCGAGGTTCGACCTCGGGGCGGCGCGCCCGCTTGGTCTCGAGCAGGTACTCGGTGATGGCCAGTCGCATGTGCCGAAATTGAGGATCGTGGTTGAGGGCGCGACGCTGGCGCGGACGCGCGATGTCCACCTGAAACGAGGGACCGAGCGTCGCTCCCGGTCCGGCGCTCAGCGGCACGATCCGGTCAGCCAACAAGATGGCTTCGTCGACGTCGTTGGTGACCATCACGATGGTCTTGCCCGAGGTCCTGCCGATGCGCTCGATCTCGTCCTGCAGGGTTGCCCGCGTGAGCGCGTCGAGCGCGCTCAGGGGCTCGTCCATCAGCAGCACCTCGGGCTCGGCCGCCAGCGCGCGAGCCAGGGCGACGCGCTGACGCATCCCGCCGGAGAGCTCCGACGGCTTTCGAGCCCGCGCATGACCGAGCCCCACCATGGTGACGTAGCGCTCGGTGTGCTCCTGGCGCTTGGTCCTGGTCCATGCGGGGAAAACCTGCTCGACCGCCAGGTAGACGTTCTCGAAGGCGCTCAGCCAAGGCAAGAGCGAATAGTTCTGAAACACGACGCCGCGCTCGGGACCCGGCCCGCTCACTTCCACCCCACGGAAGAGAGCGCGCCCGCTGTCGGGCTTGTCGAGCCCCGACAGCAGCGACATCAATGTGCTCTTGCCCGCGCCCGAGAACCCAACGATGGCGACGAACTCGCCGGGCTCCACCGAAAGCGACAGCGACGACAGCACCTGGGTTGCGCCATGGCGCTTGCTCACCCGTTCCAGCTCGAGAATGCTCATTGTGCTTGTCCCTCAGGCAGTCCGAAAGCGTTGCTCGACCAGACCCATCAGACGGTCGAGCACGAAGCCAACGATGCCAATCGTGAGAATGCACAAAATGATGTGCTCGTAGATGAGCGCATTGTATTCCTGCCACAGGAAGCCGCCGACACCCGGCGCTCCGGTCAGCATCTCCGCCGCCACGATGACGAGCCACGCAATGCCGAGGCTCAGGCGGAAGCCGGTAAACATGTAGGGCAGCGCCGACGGCAAGAGCACGCGCACCAGCGTCTTCATGCGCGACAGCTTGAGCACGCGCGCAACGTTCAGATAGTCCTGCGGCACGGCACGTACGCCGAGCGCGGTGTTGAGCACCGTCGGCCACATGGAGCACATCGCTATGGTGAAGATACCGGCCGGCTCTGGCTTCTGGAACAGAACGAGGCCCAGCGGGAGCCACGCGAGCGGTGAGACAGGGCGCAGGATCTGAACGATGGGGTCGAAGCTGGTCCGGAAAATCTTCGACATGCCAAGGCAGAAGCCGAGCGGAGTGCCGATCAGAATGGCGATGACATACCCCTGAGCCACGCGTTGCAGCGAATACCAGGTGAACCGCAAAATGCCCTGGTCGAGCTCGCCGCGCTTCGCGAAGGGCTCGAGCACGTACTGGCGGCTGGCCTCCCACGTCTCGCCCGGCGAGGGCAACGTTTTCGCCAGGGTGGCGCTCGCCAGCGCCCACAACATCACCACGCCAGCGGCGCCCAGCATGGGCATCAGCGCCAGGCCTATTTTCATCTGCAGACGCTCGGACTTGAAACTCGACATAGGGTTCCTCACACTCGTGCGCGGCGGGGCCCCCTGCCCCGCCGCCAAGCTCACTCGACGTGCGTTTCTTGGTCGTCTCTTGCGCGTGTCCGCGACGTGCGATTCAAGCCTTCATCCCATTCACGGCGAAGCTCGTGGCGTACTTCTCCGGATCTTTGGGATCGAACGTCACACCATCGAACAATGTCTCGGGGCTCTCGTCCGGCGGCTCTACCTTCACTCCGAGCTCGGTCATGGCGCTCGCGTACAAGTCCGAGCGCATGACGCGCTTCGCCACCCCGGCATAGTCGGGGGCACCCTTGACCATGCCCCAGCGGCGGAATTGCGACAGCCACCACACGGCGTATTTGCCCTGCGGATAGTTGCAGTTCCGCTTCGAGAAGCTCATGTAGTGCTCGTCCCTTTTCTTGCGACCGTCGCCGTAGTCGTAGTCGCCCAGCAGACGCCCGAGGATGAGCTCGGGAGCGCAATTGATATAGGTGGGGCGCGACACCAGAGCTGCCTGCTCGGGCCGATTCTTCAGATCGTCGAGCCACACGCTCGCCTCGTGTAACGCTTTCAGCACTGCGCTCACCGTCTTGGGGTTCTTCTGAGAAAACTCCTCGG
>DASQDA010001011.1:0-3281 GCA_035634435.1 Polyangiaceae bacterium | reverse complement strand
GGCGGTAGCTCGGCGCACCCGCCCGCCGCCTTGTCCACTTTGTCGCTCACGAGCGCGCGAAAGCGACCCAGATTATCAGGGCTCAGAAAGCGCCCCGCGAAGGTCACGCCCAAACACTGGCTCGCCTTGGCCAGGGCTTGCGTCCACTCGCTTTGCTCGGGCAGCTCGGGCTTCTCCAATGTCGCCTCGGGGTGCAGCGGCGACTTGGGCTCATAGGGCTTGCCGTGCAGCTCGAACGTGCGCCGCGACCACAGCGCATAGCAGCGCACCACCAGATCCTGAGCTTCGATTTCCAGGCCCATCTTGCGGCCTTCATCGAGCCAGTGGCGCACCTCTCCCACCGTGGGGCGCTCGACCCCGAGCTGCAGACGCCGGTTTTCGATAGCCTGAAGCCTGCGATCTTCGACGAGCTGCACGCTGGTCTCGGTGACTCGCACGATGCCCAGCTCGCCGAGCGTGCCCAGCATCTCGCCGTGGAGCTCACGGTCGGCGGGGATGAGCTTGTTCTCCGCGGTCAGCAGCTCCGCGAACTTGTCGAGGAGGCGCGCTACGCGCTGCGCGGACAGCGGCTTGGTGAAGACGGGGTGACGGGGATAGCGGGCATCGAGCAGCCCGGAAGCCAAGGCTTGTTTGGAGCCGGCCAGATTGGGCGCGATACCGATGGCGACCTGCGCGCCGGGGGTCAGCACGTACAAGTGCTGCTCGATGCGACTTGCTCCATCGATATCTGCGTCGGAGACCTGCCGCAGCCCATACGCCTGCTCCAGCACCTCGTGCAAGCGGGCTTTCTTCTGCGCGCGCAGGTTGTCCAGGTCGGACAGCGCGCGGCTCTGATCCTCGATGCTTAGGTCCTTCACTGCCTCGCGCTGCAGCCCCTTGTCGCCGAGAATGTGCTCGAGAATCACCAGCTCGCCGAGCAGCTGGTTGACAGACGCGGAAAAGAAGTGCGGCAGCCACACCAGCGACCAGCTGCGCTCGGTCTGCATGAAGCGCTCGACCGTTTCCAGATCGTCCTGCGGGCTCTTGCCCTCTTCGTCAAAGGGGTAGTCGATGACGAGACGGAAGTCGTGCTCGTCGACACAGCGCAGCGTGGCAGGCTGCATGGTGCGCACGTTGCCAAAGATCACGTGGCCATGCCGCTTGGTACCGCGCCACTCTACCTTCTCGTCGCGGCCCGCTTCATTGACCTTGTCTATGCCCAGCGCCTCGAAAAGAATTTCGCGGACCACGCGCTGGCGCGCGCCGATGTTGTCGCTGCGGGCATACCGCTCGAGGATGGGCTTCAAATCCACACCCTCGAGGCGCACCCGCACAGCCGGGTCGCTTTCGTTGCCCACGTGCAGTTGCGCGATGGTGGTGGAAGAGACCCACTTGCGCAGCTGCTGTGCAACTTGTGCGGCCTCGGTGCCCGGAATCAAGACCTTGATGGTGCCGTGGTTGAGCTGTGCCAAGCGGCTGGCGGTGAGGTCTTTCAGCGCCGGCACCTCCGGGACCAGCGCCGCAATCAGCAGCGTCTTGATGAGGCGATTGTCCTTGCGACACTGCAGCTCTTGGCAGCCCGAGCAGCCCAGGCGCGGCGGATGGCCGGGGCGCAGTCGCTGGCAGCGCTCTGGGGTGGTGGTGCCATGGCTAGCTTGGATGACAGGCAAGAACTGATTGCGGTAGAGAAACTTGGCGGAGTTGAAGCGGCTGCGCATCAGGCCGTCGGCAGGATCTTCCCCGCCCGCCAAGACGTCGAACAGGTCGCCCACGCGCACCACCTCGCCGAGCTTCAGGTCGGGGATGTGCTCGACCAGAATTTCCATCAACAGCTTGATGGCGGTGCGCTCGCGCTGCAGCGAGTTGGACAGAGCGACCAGGGCATCAACCAACGCCGGACTGAAGGGATAGAGGCGGCGAAAGGCGCCCGCGTCCTGCTGCGCCACCAAGGTGCTCCAAGCGCCGCCCGCGGCGCTGCGCAACGATTCGAAGGCGCCTTCCAGCGCGGCGCTCTGTTCGGGGCCCTTGGTGGTGAGAATGCGTTTTGCGACGATCTCGGGCAGATTCTGATCGCCGAGCGTGATGGTGCCGTAGCGCCCCTGCCAGTGATTCAGCGAGTCATGCAAGCGGGCGTTCTCGGCGCCAGTGTGGATCTTGCCGACCATTTCCGCGAGGTCGCGCTGGCGAGCGATGAAGCTGATGATGGGAATACGGCGGTCGCTCTCCTGTGCTTCGACCAGCTTGACCATCTTCTGCACCTCGTTGTGCAGCCAGGAAGAGTCACTCGCGCGGTGGGAAAGCCAGAGGATGAGCTCGTCCAGAAACAGCGTGATGCCAGCGTAGCCAAGCTGAGCTGCGTGGCGCGCCATGATGGCGAGCCCCGAGTCGAGATCCACGTACTGCCGAGCTTCAGCGATGGACGATCGGAACCAGCTCTTGGCGAGTAAGCGGCCTCGTGGCCACTCAGCAGCAAGCTCAACATCGCAAGAAAGTGGGACTTTCCGCTGCCGAAGCTGCCGTGCAAGTAAGCCGCCTTGCTGCGCCCGTCGCGCAGCGCGCTGTCGACCAGAGTCAGACTCTGACTGAAGGCGTCCACCAGCGCCTCGGTCGCGACGTAGGTCCGGGCCGTCTCTTCCGGGTGCTGGAGCCCCTCCGTCAGCTTGAGAACGAAGTCGCCCTCATGAACCTGCTCCGGCAGCACAAACAGATCACGGACGAGAGAGGCTGGTGTCATGGCGCCGGTGCTCAAGAGGGTTCGGGGATAGTAACCGGCTGAGCGAAAGGACTCTAAGGAATAGGGGCGCGTGCCTGACCCATCAGGCTCACTGACCTGCGTGGGTGCGCTTGGCTGCACGGGGCGCGTTTAGCGCGTTTTGCAGAGCTGATGCGGGGCAGTTCAATGGGTTCACTCGACCTGACGGAGTGCGGAGCGGCTCAGGCCCACACTGCACGACATGGGCCCGAGAAGTCCGAGCGTTGACCAGTGTCAGCTGGGCTGATTCTGGAGGCGCGTGGCGCCACGTCGGATGGCGTCGACACGCGCACGGCTCACATGTCGACGGTCAGCTCGTCGTTTACCCGAGCGCGCACCGGGTGCGTCGGGGCGCTCTGCGGCGATGGTGCGCGGGACGGCGGCAACGGATGTGGTTGAAGACGCGGCAGCACGTGCACGTGGATGGTTGCGGCACTCGAACGAAGCTCGCGGGAGCTTGCTTGCGGGGCGATGACCTCTCGAAGCTCCCGGAAGCTCTTCCGGTGGAGTTTAGGACCCGCTTGAAGCTCCCAGGAGCTTCGATTGTCTG
>DASQDA010001010.1:0-6673 GCA_035634435.1 Polyangiaceae bacterium | reverse complement strand
ACGTGCGACGTCGAGGGCGCGCGCGCGAGCAGGCCTTTCCCCCCGCGCGCCTGGTTCCCACGGCGCGCTCCGCTGCCCGCCAGCGCGCGCGCATCGAGGATCGCTGGCTGTTCGCCCTACGCGCGGCGCAGATCCTGGTGCTCGCGGCGCTGGGTGCCACGCCGCTCGTGCGCTGTTCCCGGCTCTCACTGGCGCGCGACACGGGAGCCTCGGTGGCCCTCGCCGTCGTCGTCGATGACTCGCTCAGCATGCGGAGCGAGCTGCAGGGCTCGGGCACGCGCTGGGATCGGGCGCGGCGCGCTGCGAGCGAGCTGGTGGCGTCGGCGCGCCGCGGTGACGCCGTTGCCGTCGTGCTCGCGGGCCGCCCCGCGCGCGTGGCGCTGGCGCCGACCACGGATCTGGACGCGGTGCGACGCACCCTGGCCGAGCTGGCGGTCAGTGATCGCTCCACGGATCTCGCCGGCGCGGTACAGATTGCGCGCGGGCTTCTGGCCGAGCTCCCGCAGCGCGACCGGCAGCTGGTGGTGCTGAGCGACTTCGCCAGTGAGCCACTGCCCGAGGGGCGGCCCGCCATCTGGGCGCCCCTGCCGGAGCTCGCGACGCCCGTCGAGGACTGCGGCGTCGCAGGCGCCGAACGCCGCGCTGGCAGGATTGAAGCGCGGGTGGTTTGCAGCTCGGCACGCGCGGCCGAGGGTCGCAAGCTGGAAGCTTTTGCCTCGGATACGCTGAGCGAGCTGTCCCGCACCGAGCCGGCGCTCGCCTCCGCGCCCCTGGTGGCGCGAGGTGGCGTTCAGGTCGTGAGCGTGGGGGTGCCTGGTGAGCGCGAGGTGCTCGGCGTAAGGCTGACCGGAGCCGATGGCCTCACGCGGGACGACTCGGCCTCGGTCGCGAGGCAACCCGTCTCGCTCAGCGTCGGCGTTTACGCCGATCCTTCGCGGTCATCCGCGAGCACCGGCGGGCCGACATTGATCGAGCAAGCGCTCTCGGCGCTCGGCGCCGATCTCAGCGTGCGACCGTTTGCCATCTTGCCCGATGACGAGAGCGAGCTGCGTCCCTTGGCAGCGCTCGTGCTCGACGACCCCGCTGGGCTTAGCCCTGAGGTGCGCGGCGCCCTGGGCAGCTGGCTCGGCCGCGGAGGGGTGGCGCTGGCCCTTCTCGGGCCGCGCGCGGAGCAGCGTGAGCTGGGTTCCACGCTCGAGCCCTTCGCCGAGGGCGCGCTGCCGTGGGAGCCCACCACGGTCAAGGGGCTGGACGTGCGCTCGCTCTCCTGGTTGGGACCCGAAGCCCAGGGCTTCTCGGAGCTCAGGCCGCGCGCGCGCTCGCGGCTGGAAGGCAGCCATCTGCCGGGGGCACGCGTCAGCGCACGCTGGGCAGACGGGCCGCCGTTCCTGTTCGAGCGCGAGCTGGGCCGGGGCGTGGTGCTCACGGCCGGGCTACCGAGCTCGCCCGACCAGAGCGACTTTGCCTTGCGACCGGGGTACCTGGCATTGCTCGACCATCTGGTGGCCCTTTCACGCGAGCGCGCCGGTCAGCGGCGCAGCGCACCGGGTACCAGCTGGCGCTTCCTGGAAACGGCTCGCGTATCGGTCACGGGACCCGAGGGACCGCTGGTGGCGCGCGGCAGCGAAGGCCCGCCGGATCGGCGCCAGCAGCTGTTCACGCCCGAGCTTGCGGGGCGCTATCGCGTGAGCAGCGGCGAGGGAGCCGAGGAGCGGACGGTTTCCATCGAGGTGGGCGAGCTGTCGATGAAACCGCAGCCCGTGGCCACGCTGGCCGCCGGTGACGCGCGAGTCGGTCGCAAGCCCGAAGTGGACGCCTCGCGCGAAGCCGTACTGGTGTTGTTGTTTCTGATTGCGCTCGAACTTTTGCTGCGGAGCGGCCGGCTGATCCTGAGCCGCCGGCGTACGCCAGCTGCGGCTGCAGCCGAGTAGCGGCGCGTAGTACAGTGCCAGCCGATGTCCCATCGCTGGCTGCTTTTCGCTTCGCTGCTGCTCGCCGCCTGTCATTCGGCGGGGCCCTATGGTTATAGCCGGAGCTACGAGCCACTGTCCGCCGAGGAAGCGGCAGCGGCGGGCGCCCGGGAGCTGGATCCGGTGATGGCCCAGCGCGTTCCGCAGGAATGGAAGCGCTCCCGCGTCAGCGTCTTCGGGGTAGTGCTGGAGCGGGCGGACGCTGCGGGCGGGGTGGCGGATCTGACGTTGAGCATGCGTACCCTCGCGGAGCGGAACCTGTGTGACGCCGCCGAGGAAACCACGTGCCGGGTCACGGTCAGCCCCCACGAGCACGCGCGCGTCCACGCCATCGTCAAGCTTCGATCGTCGGACGTGAGCGGCACGCACGGGCTACAGGCGGGATCACTCGTGAGGGTGATTGGGCGCCTGGCGGCGGGCCCTGCGGCGAGTGACGGCACGTCGGTGCTCGAGGTGGAGTACTATCGGCACTGGCCGCGCGGCGAGTACGTGACGACGCTCGACAGCGACCACATGCGACGCTGAGCACCGCGCCCGGCTCAGCGCCGGCCTTTGAACCCCATCATGTTCTGCACGGCGCCCTCGCTCGCCTCGGCGATCTCGCCCTGCTCGCGTGCCCGATCGGCGCAGTCTTCGCAGAGCTTCTTGGTCTTGCCGCTCACCTTCACGGGGACCAGTGTTTCAGCGTCCTCGCCGCACTCTTTGCATACCGGCATGCGGTCTTTATATCAGCTTCGTGCGACAATTGACGGCGCTCGCCGCCCTGGCTTGCGGTCGCCGCTTTCGTCTGCAAAGAAGCCTGCCTGAGCGTGCCTTCCGCGCGCGATCATGGAGATGCCCAGCGTGCCGCCCCTACTTGCCTTGCGCGGAGCTCCTGCTCTGACGCCCTTCCGCCTGGCACGCCGCCAGGGCGAGCTCATGGCCCTGGTGCCCGGACTCACGCAATTGTCGGCAGAGTCGTGGTTCTTCGTGGAGACCACGGCCGAGCTGGACGGGCGCGCCCGTGAGCGGCTGGGGGCCGTCCTCGAAGCAGCACCGCTGGAGCAGGCGGGGGCGCCCGGCAAGCTCATCTTGGTGGTGCCTCGCATCGGGACGCTGTCGCCGTGGTCGTCGAAGGCTACCGACATATTGCACGTCTGCGGGCTTCCGGCCGTACGTCGAGTCGAGCGAGGCACTGCCTACCGGCTAGAGGGTGAGCTGGACGGCCGCGCGCTGGCGTTGCTCGCCGAGCAGCTTCACGACCGCATGACGGAAGCCGCGCTGACAGACGCGGCGCAGGCGGCTGCCCTGTTTCGTCACGCAGCGCCAAGGCCGCTCGCGCGTGTGGACGTGATCGCGGAGGGACGGGCCGCGCTCGAACGCGCCAACGTCGAGCTGGGTCTGGCGCTCGCCAGCGACGAGCTGGACTATCTGGTGGCAAGCTTCGTCGAGCTCGGCCGGAACCCGACCGACGTCGAGCTCATGATGTTTGCGCAGGCCAACAGCGAGCACTGCCGACACAAGATTTTCCGCGGCACCTTCATCATCGACGGTGTGGAGCAGGCGCACTCCTTGTTCTCGATGATCCGCCACACGCACGAGTGCCACCCGCAGGGAACGCTCTCGGCCTACCACGACAATGCTGCGGTCTTCGAAGGCTCACGTGGCGCGCGCTTCTTCCCGCATCCCGACAGCAGAGTTTATACCGAGCACGCCGAGGACATTCATGTGCTGGTGAAGTGCGAAACGCACAATCACCCCACTGCGATCTCGCCGCGGCCCGGCGCATCCACCGGCTCGGGCGGAGAAATCCGCGACGAGGGTGCCACCGGGCGCGGGTCGAAACCCAAGGTTGGGCTCACCGGGTTTTCGGTGTCGAACTTGCGCATCCCAGGCGCGCTCGAGCCCTGGGAGAGCGCGGACGCCGGCAAACCCGAGCGCATCGTCTCCGCTCTCGACATCATGCTGGAGGGGCCGCTTGGTGGGGCCGCGTTCAATAACGAGTTCGGTCGACCCTGCATCGCGGGCTACTTTCGGACTTTCGAGCACCACACGCACGACGCTCAGGGTCCGCTGGTGCGCGGCTATCACAAGCCGATTATGCTCGCTGGCGGCCTTGGCAGCGTGCGGCCCGAGCATGTCACCAAGCAGACACCCAGCGTCGGAGCCGCCATCGTCGTGCTGGGCGGACCCGCGCTCTTGATTGGCCTCGGCGGCGGCGCGGCCTCGTCCATGGCGTCGGGCAAGAGCTCAGCCGACCTCGACTATGCCTCGGTGCAGCGCGACAACCCGGAGATGCAGCGCCGCTGCCAGGAGGTGATCGACCGCTGCACCGCGCTCGGCGAGGGCTCGCCCATTCAGTCCATCCATGACGTCGGCGCAGGCGGCCTGTCGAACGCCTTGCCCGAGCTGGTGAACGACTTCGGACGGGGCGCGCGCTTCGAGCTGCGCGACATTCCGAGCGCGGAGCGCGGCCTCTCGCCGCTGGAGATCTGGTGCAACGAGGCGCAGGAGCGCTACGTCCTGGCCATCGACCCGGAGCGGCTCTCCACCTTCCGAGCCATCGCGGCGCGCGAGCGCTGTCCCTTCGCCGTGGTGGGCCACGCGACGAAGGAGCCCGAGCTGGTGGTGACGGATCGGGAGCTCACGGAGCGACCCATCGATGTGCCGCTCGCCCTTCTCTTCGGCAAGCCGCCGAAGATGATCCGCCGGGTCGAGCACGTCGCTGCCGAGCGCAAGCCGTTCACGACAGCGGGGCTCGAGCTCGCCGAGGTCGCCCGGCGCGTCTTGCGTTTGCCCGGCGTGGGTTCCAAGTCGTTCCTCATCACCATCGGTGATCGAAGCGTTGGCGGCCTGGTGGCGCGCGATCCGATGGTGGGGCCACACCAGGTGCCAGTGGCCGACGCGGCGCTCTCGCTCGCCGACTACGCGGGCTACGCGGGCGAGGCCATGACGCTCGGCGAGCGCGCCCCCGTCGCTTTGTTGGATCCGGCCGCCTCCGCGCGCCTGGCGGTCGCCGAAGCGGTGACGAACCTGAGCTCGGCGCCCGTGGCTTCGCTGAAAGACGTGCGGCTGTCGGCCAACTGGATGGCCGCTGCTGGTCACCCGGGTGAGGACGCGGCGCTCTACGATGCCGTGCGGGCGGTGGGGCTCGAGCTCTGCCCTGCACTGGGCATCTCGATCCCGGTCGGCAAGGACTCCATGAGCATGCAAACGCTGTGGGACGGCGGCAAGAAGCGCGTCGTCGCACCGGTCTCGCTGGTCGTCAGCGCCTTTGCGCGCGTCGCGGACGTCCGGCGCGCCCTCACTCCGCAGCTGCGCACGGACCTGGGCCCGACCACGCTGCTGCTGGTCGATCTGGGCGCGGGCCAGCAGCGCATGGGCGGCTCCGCCCTCGCGCAGGTGATGGGAGAGCTGGGGGACGCGCCGCCGGATCTCGACGACCCCGCGCTGCTGAAGGGCTTCTTCTCGGCGGTGCGCGAGCTCGCTGATGGCGGCAAGCTGCTCGCCTACCACGACCGCTCCGACGGCGGTCTGTTCGTCACGGCGTGTGAGATGGCGTTTGCAGGCGCAACGGGCTTGCGCCTGCAGCTGGACGCGCTGGGCGACGACCCCATCGCGGCGTTGTTCTGCGAGGAGCTCGGGGCCCTTCTGCAGGTTCGTCAGGGCGACGCCGAGCACGCGCTTTCCACCTTGCAGCGTCACGGGCTCGCTCCGGGCCGCTATTGCCACCGCCTCGGCGAGCTCACCTCGGATGACTCGCTGCAGCTCGAGCGAGCCGGGCGGACGCTCTTCAAGGCGCCGCGTGCGGAGCTGCGCAGCGTGTGGTCGCACACGAGCGAGCGCATGCAGGCGCTGCGCGACAATTCGGACTGCGCCCGACAGGAAGCCGAGCTGGTTGCGGACGCGGAAGACCCGGGGCTCACGCCGCTGCTCACCTTCGCTCTCGACGAGCCCGTGGAAGACAAGCTGACGCCGCGGGTGAGCTTGGTCACGGAGCGACCGCGGGTTGCCATTTTGCGCGAGCAGGGTGTCAACGGACAGGTGGAGATGGCGGCCGCCTTCACGCGCGTTGGCTTTGCGGCGGTGGACGTGCACATGAGCGATCTGCTCGAGGGTCGCACCACGCTCCAGAGCTTCCAGGGGCTCGCCGCTTGCGGTGGCTTCTCCTATGGCGACGTGCTCGGCGCCGGCCAGGGCTGGGCCAAGTCGATCCTATTCAGCGCGCGAGCGCGGGAGGAGCTCGCGAGCTTCTTCAGCGACCCGGCGCGCTTCGCGCTGGGCGTTTGCAACGGCTGTCAGATGCTCTCCGCGCTCAAAGAGCTGATTCCAGGTGCGCGTGCCTGGCCGCGTTTTTTGCGAAACCAATCCGAGCAGTTCGAAGCTCGCTTGTCGCTCGTCGAGGTGCCGCGCTCGCCCTCGATCTTGTTTGCGGGAATGGAGGGCTCGCGGCTACCCATCGTCGTGTCGCATGGGGAGGGGCGTGCGGAGTTCGAGGATCCGAGCCATCGTCGCGCCTGTGAGGTCGAGGGTTTGGTCGCGCTGCGCTTCGTCGACAACCGAGGCTTGCCGACCGAGCACTATCCCGAAAACCCCAACGGTTCACCGGCGGGCATCACGGCCCTGACAACGCCCGACGGACGCGTCACCGCGTTGATGCCGCACCCAGAGCGCGTCTTCCGCAGCGTGCAGCTCTCGTGGCGCCCCGGGCGCTGGGGCGGGCG
>DASQDA010001009.1:0-7809 GCA_035634435.1 Polyangiaceae bacterium | reverse complement strand
CCAGCGCGGTGCTGCGTGCCCTGCGTGCGCTGAGTGACCGGGCCGGTGCTACTGGGTGCGCCTGTGCTTTGATCGACGTGCGCCGCGACCGAGAGGGCATTGAGGACGCTCCCGAGCTCCTACAGCTCGGCGCTCAAACTGCTTACGCGGCGCCGATCTTCTCGGGAACCTTCCTGGAGGGAACCTTGGTGCTGCTGCTTGCCGACGAAGATGCGCTCGACGAGGAGACGCGGGCCTTCATCGACGGTGTCGCAGGTTTCCTTGGCGGGGGTTTCGAGCGCGACCGGGCGCGCGACGCCGCAACGCGCCTACGGGACGAGCTGACGGAAGCGGGCCGCCTCGCCACGCTCGGGCTCTACACCGCCAGCGTGGCGCATGAGCTACGTGGCCCGGTGGGCGCTCTGTTGCTCCAGCACAGCGAGCTGAACGGCCTCGCGAGCCAGCTGGCGGCCCAGGCTGATTCCGCTGGGTCCAGCGTGGTGGAGGCTTGCGCCTCGGAGCTCTCCGAGGTGGTCGGCGACATGGCGGCGGCGCTCGAACGGGTGCGTAACACGGTGGATCAGCTCACCATCACGGGTCGACGCGAGAAAGAGCCGGCGCCGGTCAGGTTGGCCGACGTGGTGCGGGAGTCCCTCGCCATCGCGCGGCCGCACCTCGATCGGCGCGGGGTCGTGCTGCGCGAAGAGATTGACCGGAGCTGTTTTACGCTTGGCCGCCGCGACAATCTGGGCCAGGTGCTGCTCAATCTGCTCTTCAATGCCGCCGATGCGGCCGAGACCGCGCTTCACCCGGCGGTGTGGGTTCGGGTGACGGCAACCCCTTCCCAGGTGCTGCTGAGCGTCGAAGACAATGGTCCGGGCGTACCCCCCGAGGCGACGAGCGCGATCTTCGAGCCTTTTTTCACGACCAAGGAGCGCGGCAAGGGCACGGGGCTCGGGCTCAAGATCTGTAGCGACGTGATCACCGCTCACGGCGGCTACATCGAGGTGCACGTGCGCGACGGCGGAGGAGCCTGTTTCCGGGTCGCCCTACCGCGCTGCGCCGCCACGGTGTTGAGCGTCCCGCCGCCCTCGGCGCCGGGGATACTGTCGCTTCCCTCCACACGCGGCCGCGTGCTGGTGGTGGACGACGATCCGATCTTTTCCCGCGCGGTGCGGCGTGCCCTGCGTCCGCACGAGGTGCGCATCGCGGCAACGGCCGCCGAAGCCGAAATCGCCCTGCTGGATGCGACGTATGAGCCGGACCTGGTGCTGTGTGACGTGTTCTTGCCAGGGCGAAACGGCAACGTTCTGCACGCACGGGTCGGTGAGCGCCGACCTGAGCTTTCCGACCGCTTCGTTTTCGTCACGGGCGGCGCGCTGAGCGCGGCAGAGACGGACTATTTGCGGAGTTGCTCGTGCCGTACCTTTTTCAAGCCGGTCGACGTCCGCACGCTCCTGGAGCTGATTCAGCAACCGCTCGGGGAGCCGGACGGCGCGGCACGGCCAGCAGCACAGCCCGACACGCTGACCTTCTAGGCGTCGAAGCGTGCGTCCGGGATGGCGAGTACACCGAGCGCGAGACCGATGAAGGCAACAGTTAGCGCTTCGGTCGCGCTGACGAGCTTTGCGTCAACGGCTTCTTCGACCAAGCGCTCGAGGCTTCCTGCCGCTGCTGCTCGCTCCAGCACGCCGCGCTCGGCGGCGCTCAGACCGAGGCGCGTGAAATCGACCCCACGCCGGTCGCCGCGCGAAAGCGGCGACCGCGCGACAGAAGCGAGGAAATAAGCGATCTCGTCGGGATCGTAGCTTTCCTTGAGGCCCCGCGTGACGAGCGCAAGCGCCGGCACCTGCGCCAGCAGGTCTTCCTCACCGCTGCGTATGCCTTCGAAGAAAGCCAGGGTTCCGTCGCGCCAGCTGAGCAGCTCGGTGAAGCGCGCTTCGAGCTGCTCGAGGAGCTCGCGCAGCAAGACGGTGGGCGGCAGCGCGCCGAGGCTGACCAACACCTCGCCGAGATGCAACGAGCAGCAGGCTCGTCCGGCGAGCGCAGGTCGCAGCGCAGCCTCGGTAAGCACGCCGCGACGCACGAGGCGATAGCCAAGGAGCTCGTCCCGCGAGGTGCTCGTGACGCAGCGCGGTTCACCTTCGACGAAAAAAGCCCGCTTTTCGCGCGAGCCTGCCCGCGCCACGAGCATGCCCGTCGCCTTCGAGAGAGTCAGAGCAAACAGGCGACCGGGCAAGCTGCCCGCTTCGAGACGCAGGGACCAGGTTGCTTCGCTGGCGTGGGGCTCACCAAACTGAAACGCAGGTCGGTTGAGCAGCTCGGCCGTTCCCGGGACGTCTGCGGCGGCTCGCCCGACGCCATCGCGGCCAACCAGCTTCGTGCGACGGCGCACGCGTCCCGTGGCGACGAGCTCGAGCAGATCGACGCGACCAGCGACGCGACCTTCGTCGAAGGTTGGGCCTTTCGCCGCCGGCGGCGGCTCCGCCGGCGCGTCATCCCGGAGCGCCTTCTCGGGAGCGGGCGCAACCTGCGCTGGGTAGGTGCCGCTGCGCGAAGGTAAGAGCCCGAGCGAAGCAACCCAGCTCGAGAGCTCGCTTTGCTCCAGGCTGTAATGATTGGCCTCCGCAAAGTGTTCCAGCGCGTGTGCGAAGTCGCGTGCGCTCTGGAAGCGGTTCTTAGGTTCGCGCGAGAGCGCGCGCTCGACGATGCGACAAAGCTCCGGGGGGACCAGCGCCGAGTGCCGGCGAAACGTCGACAGATCTGCCTCGTGAATGCGGGTCAGCACCTCGAGCTCGTTCTTGCCGCCGAAAAGCGGGCACGTGATCAGCAACTCTGCGAGCAGAATGCCGAGCGCGAACAGATCACTCCGCGGGTCGACCTCGGCGCCGATGACCTGCTCCGGAGACATGTAGCCGAGCTTGCCCTTGAGCTCACCGGGGTGGGTGCGCCGATCGACGATGGCGCTCCTGACGATTCCGAAATCACCGAGCTTGACCTCACCTGCGCGGCTGATGAGCACGTTGCCGGGCGACACATCGCGGTGAACGAGCCCGTGCGGATGTCCATGCTCGTTGGTTGCTTCATGGGCATAAGCTAGCCCGCGCAACACATCGCGCGCGATGAGCAGGACGATGCTCAGCGGGAAGCGTTCACGTCGGCCCGCCACGCTGCGCAAGAGGCGAGCGACCGTGACGCCATCGACGTACTCCATCGCCATGAACAGCTCGCCCTGGCTCTCGCCGAAGTCGACCACCTGCACGATGTTGGGGTGTTGCAGGGCCGCACAGATCCGCGCTTCGTCCACGAACATGGCGACGAAGCGCGTGTCCTTGGCAAGCTCGGGCAAGATGCGCTTAATGGCGAATTTCTTGGCGAAGCCGTGCGGACCGCCTCGCTGTCCGACGTAGACCTCCGCCATACCTCCGAGCCCCAGGCGCTCGCCGAGTTCGTAGGGGCCAAGCCTCATGCTCGCGGGGGTTCACTCCACCGCGGCGCTTTCGAGCCTAGACGCGCTAGCCCGATGCCACGGTTTCGACTACGTTCCGGCGATTCGTCGGGTTCATCTCCGACTGAACGGAACAGACAGCGTTTGAGCAGCGACAATCCCCCTCCCCGTGCGATGGAAAAACTGGACCCCGCCTCTCTGGAGCGCCACGGCCCGCAGCAGCGCGTCGTCGCGGTGACGGGAGCCTCGTCGTTTCTCGGTGTGAACCTGGTGGGCATGTTGGAGGAGGACGACGCTGTTCGGCGCATCGTGTGCCTCGATCGAACGGCTCCCCGAACGGCGGCGGCCAAGGCTCGAGTCTACGACCTCGACCTCACACAACCCAGCACGGAGGAGCGTCTGGCGGAGATTTTTGCCGCCGAGGGGGTGGACACGGTGGTGCACCTCGCGTTTTTGCCTTCACCCACTCACACCAGCATCTGGGCCCACGAGCTGGAAAGTGTCGGCACGATGCACGTCCTGAACGCCTGCCGCCGCACGCGAGTCCGCAAGATCGTGATGTGGAGCCAGACGCTGCTCTACGGCGCTCACCCCTCCAACCCCAACTTCTTGTCGGAGCGCCACTCGCTACGTGCCCGCCGCAGCGAGCCGTTTTTCCTGGACAAGATCGACGCCGAGCAGGAGGTGCTCCGGTTTGGTAAGCCCGGGCAGGGGCTAATCGCCACGGTCTTGCGCACGGCTCCCATCCTGGGACCTAACGTGGATAGCTTTTTGACGCGTTACCTCGGCCGTCGCCTGGTTCCGACGGTGCTCGGCTTCGACCCCTTGTGGCAGTTCGTGCACGAAGCCGATGCCGTCGCTGCGTTCCGCTTGGCCGTGGTCCGCGACGCGCCGGGCGTCTTCAACATCACCGGTGATGGCGTGCTCCCGCTCCACACCGTCATCCGTTTGGTGGGTCGCACGTCCGTGCCCGTTCCGCGCACCATGGCTCGTGCTGTCACCTCGGCGTTGTGGGTCGCGCAGCTGACGGACGCGCCGGCCTGGATCTTCGACTACCTGCAATACCTCTGCGTCGCCGACGGCGCGCACGCCCGACAGGTGTTGGGATTCCGACCTACTTACACCAGCCGCGAGGCCGTCATCGATTTCGGCAGCGCCCAGCGGCTGCGCGATGTGCGCTTGCTTTCGGAGAGTCCGGCTTGACGCGTAAACGCAAGAAAACACCCCCGATTGCACCGCGGGCACCGCGCGCGCGCAGGGCGACGAGCGCTCCGGCGAGCGAAGCGCGCAGCCAGCAAAAGCAACGCACGCGACGGCCCCGCGTCACCAGCGAAACGCCCGCAGGCGACCCGAGCACGGGCTCGAAGCTCCCGGAGACCGGCCCCTCAGAGGACCCGCGCAGCGACGCGGCCGCGAGCAACACGCCGGCTGACGAGCGGCAAGCACGCACGCCGCTGACCAGCTCACTGCCTCCGCAGGGGGCAGAGCCCGCGCCGCTTGGTTTCGTGGAGCCCTCGTTGAGCAGCGGCTCGGATGAATCCAACGATCTCGATGAGGAGGCGCCCGAGCTGGGCATTGGCTCGCGCGTGGTGGCGCCGAACGTGCGCTTCGATCCGGAAGCCAGCGCGCCCACTCCGCTACGGCCCGCAAGGTTCGAGTCGCGCTCCTCCGCCGATCTGGAGGCGCAGATTCAAGCGCTCGAGGCGCGCCTGGACGGGCTCATCCGCCGCGCGGTGCTGCCGCTGGACGAGTCGCCTGCCCTTGCCCTGCGTGACCGCATCGGCGAGGCCGCACTGGAGGTGGTGGAGCGTATCTCACAGCCCCCCGCGGTCGTGGACGGCGAAGCAGAGGGTGACGCCGACCCTGCCACCACCGACTACGTGGCCCGCCGCTGGGGGCGCCAAGCGCTGCGCAGCCGCTTCGAAGAGGTGGACGACTTCGGGCTGGACCCAGGTCTGGAGCAGCGCGTCCGTCCTGCCCTCGACCTGCTCTACCGCCGTTACTTCCGTGTCCAGGTGGAGGGTATCGAGCACGTTCCAATGCAAGGCCGAGCGGTGATCGTGGCCAATCATTCCGGCACGCTGCCGATCGACGGCGCGATGCTGCGCGCGGCGATGCGGCTCGACCATCCCGGCGCTCGAGACTTGCGCTGGTTGGCGGAAGACTTCGTCTTTCACCTGCCCTTCGCGGGGGTGCTGCTGAATCGCATTGGCGCCGTGCGAGCGTGCCCGGAAAATGCCGAGCGGCTGCTGGAGAAAGACGCTCTTGTCGCCGTGTTTCCCGAGGGTGTGCACGGGATCAAGAAGCTCTTCAGTGAGCGCTATCGACTGCAGCGCTTTGGGCGGGGCGGCTTCATTCGCCTGTGCCTGCGCACGCGCGCCCCCCTGATTCCCTGCGCTATCATCGGCGCCGAGGAGACCAACCCGATGATGTATCGGCTTGAGTCACTGGCGCGGCTGCTAAACCTTCCCTACCTGCCGGTCACGCCGACCTTCCCCTTGCTCGGACCGCTGGGCCTGTTGCCGGCGCCAACGCGCTGGAAGCTCAAGTTCGGCGAGCCCATCGCCTTCGAGCCATATGGGCCCGAGGCAGCGGAGGACCATCTGTTGGTGGGTCGCTTGGCCGAGCGGGTCCGCAACGGTATCCAGACGTTGCTGGATTCCGGGCTTCGAGAGCGGAAGAGCGTCTGGTTCGGCTGACGCGCTGATGAAACCCCCGAGCGCCCTGCACGGCGTGCTGGTCGTCGACAAACCGACCGGCATGAGCAGCCACGACGTGGTCGCCGAGGCGCGGCGCTGGTTGGGCACCCGCGAGGTCGGGCATGCGGGGACGCTCGACCCCATGGCGACAGGCGTTCTGGTGCTGATGGTGGGCGAAGCCTGCAAGCTTTCGGGGTACCTGACCTTTGCTGACAAGCGCTACAGAGCGAGGGTTCAGTTCGGCAGCAGCACCGACTCCCTCGACGCCGACGGGCAGGTCACCGAGAAGGTCGAGCTCGGCAACGGCTGGCTGCATCCGGGATCGCTCCAGGCTGCGCTCGACGCCGAGCTGCAACGCTCGTCGCAGGTCCCGCCCGTGATCAGCGCGATTCAACAAGGGGGCGAACGCGCCTACCGTAAGGCGCGACGCGGCGAGGTCGTCGAGCTGGCCGCACGAGCGGTGCGCCTCCTCGATCTGCAAGTGCTCGGTCAGGACGACCAGCACCTGGATGTGGAGCTCGGCGTCTCCAAGGGTTACTACGTCAGGGCGTTCGCCCGGGACCTTGGCCTCGCACTCGGCGTGCCCGCCCACCTTTCGGCATTGCGACGCCTCGCGAGTGGCGGGTTCACGCTCGAGGGCGCAGCGATGTGCCCGCTTCACGGCCCTCCCAGGCTGATACCGCTCGAGGAGGCGGCCCGACGGACGTTGCCAATCACAGAGCTAACCCCGGCGGCGGTGCCCCTGGCTCGCCAGGGCAAGCGCCTGGAAGCAACGGCTGCCAACCCCCAGGCCTTCGACCAGGTCAGCGCCTGGTTAGCGCCCGACGGACTGCTGGTGGCGCTCGGCACCTCCTCGCCGGAGGGCCTGCACCGCGTGGTGCGCGGGTTCTCCTACACCGAGTAGCGCGGTGGCTGTGCATCTGGTCAGAGCACTCGCAGCTCGTCCACGCGCAGGCCGCGCGCTTCCAAGCGTGCCGTGAGGCGCGCGGCCAGCTGAGAAGCGTCGACGCCTGCCGGCGCGTCCAGCTCGATGCGCAGCGCGTTGCCATGACTTTCGATCCACAGCTTCGCGCCCCCGAAGCTCGACCCGCCGAGCTCGATGCGTGCGACGCCGCGCCGTCGATCGCCGCTCCAGGCGACCGCTCGCACCAGCTGCTCCAGCACGGGCTCCAGCCCTGCGAGCGAGCGCGCGCTCTCCGTCACCGCGGCTGTCGCGCCGAGCTGGGAGCGAGAGAAAGTAAACTCCAGGGCGTCGATGAACGCTACCGGCGCAGGAACCTCTGTCCCTCCGTCGGGCCGCTCGGCGCTCCGCTGCCGCTCTGGCGTCTCTGAGAAGCCCTCGTCGTTCAGGGCTGTTGCGCGACCCTCATCCGCTTGAACGATATCTTTGTTGCGTGTCAGTGGCCAACGGGCCGATTCCGGCTCCCCGACGGGCACGCTCCGCCGCTGCACAAACGCGCTGAATGCCCCACATTGTTCGTGCGTAAGGGCCGACGCAGGCCGCGGCTCCATTCGGACTGACGGGCCGGTTCGCGCCGCTGATGGCGGTATCTGCATGGCTCACGAGACTCGGTTGGGGTTGTGGGCCGGTTGCGCGCTGTTCCACCCCTCCGCTACGCTTGGCGCAGGAGGAAGGTGCCCCCGCCGGTGTGCTCCTCAACGACGCATTGGACTCACCACCAC
>DASQDA010001008.1:0-2636 GCA_035634435.1 Polyangiaceae bacterium | reverse complement strand
CGCGGCTTGCCCCATTTCATGCGCGCCTTGGAGAAGGTGAGGGTCAGCGTCTCCTGGGCACGCGTCACGCCCACGTAGCAAAGGCGGCGCTCTTCATCGACCCCGCGTCCTTCCAGCACCGAGCGCTGATGCGGCAGAATCCCTTCCTCCATGCCCACCATGTAGACATGCGGAAATTCGAGGCCCTTGGCGCTGTGCAGCGTCATGAGCATGACCGCGTGTTTTTCGCGCTTGTCGTCCTTGGAGTCGACCCGGTCCGAGAGCGTCGCTTCCTCCAGAAAGCCGAGCAGGGAAGGGGTCTCCTCGCGCTGCTCGTACAGCGCCGCCGCGTTGACCAGACCTTCCACGGCCTCCCAGCGCGCCTCCGCCTCACCCGGCGTCGGGTATACACGCTCGAGCTCGGTCCGATACTCGATCTTGGCGAGCACCGAGCGCATCAGCTCCGAGAGCGGCTGGGTGCCCAGCGTTGCCTTGAATCCGTCAATCAGCTTGCGAAAGCCCTCCACGCGCTGCACGGTCGCCGGCAGCAGATCGAGGGTTGCGAGCGCATCGGGGAGCACGGTCCACAGGGGCTTGCCGCGGCTGACGGCAAACTCGATGAGCGCCTCGACCGTGGCAGTGCCGATGCCGCGCGAAGGTGTGTTGATGATGCGCAGCAGCGATACTTCGTCCGAGGGGTTCGAGAGCACCCGTAGGTACGCCAAGATGTCGCGAATTTCGCGGCGATCGTAGAAGGAAAGGCCACCCACTAGCATGTAGGGGATCTTGGCCTTGCGCAGCTCGAGCTCGAAGGCACGCGGTTGCTCGTTGGTGCGAAAGAGGATGGCGATGTCGCTCGGCTGCACCTTGTTGTCGTCTTCGCCGGCGATGAGCTGCTGGATCTCACGGACCACGTGCTCCGCCTCCATGTTCTCGTCCTCCATGCGCAGCGTGCGCGGTATAGCGCCGCCTTGACGCGAGGCGCGCAGCACCTTCTGGTGGCGGGCGCTATTGTGGGCGATGAGCGTGTTTGCGAGCTGCAAGATTGGCTCTTTCGAGCGATAGTTCGACTCGAGTCGCACGACTTTCGCGTCGGCCCAATGCTTCTGAAAGCTCAAGATATGCGCCACCTCGGCCCCTCGCCAACCGTAGATGGACTGGTCGTCGTCGCCCACGACGCACAGATTGCGGTGCCGCTCGGCGAGCGCCTGGACGATGCTGTACTGCAGGCTATTCGTGTCCTGGTACTCGTCGATCAATAGATGATCGAAACGCGAGCTCTCCGCGTAGCGCGCGTCGGGATGCTCGGCGAACAGGCGGTTGGTCAGCAGCAATAGATCATCGAAGTCCATGGCGCCCGAAGCGCGCAGCTGAGCTTGGTAGCGACCGTACGCCGCGGCGGCGAGCTCCGCCTTTTCGCCCTCCGCAATGCGCAAAGCTCCATCGGGCGTCACCCCTTGGTTCTTCCAGCCGCCAATTAGCGCCAGCACGTCACCGGGCCGCAGCGTGCCGTGGCTAACCCGGATGTCGCGCAGCGCGTTGCGCGCCAAGGTTTCTTGATCGCCCCTATCGTAGATCGAGAACGTCGCCGGGTAGCCCAACGCCTGCGAGTGGCGGCGCAGCACACGCACACAGAGCGAGTGGAAGGTGGATATCTCGGGTGGCTTGGCGCCCTTCTGACGTCGCCCCAGCAGCCGCAGCGCGCGTTCCCGCATCTCGCGAGCAGCCTTGTTCGTGAAGGTGACCGCCAGAATGCGCGCGGGCGTGATGCCACTTTCGATCAACGCGGCGATGCGATAGGTGATGACGCGAGTTTTCCCCGTCCCGGCCCCCGCCAGAACCAGGAGCGGCCCACTGAGCGTACTCACCGCCGCGCGTTGCGCGGGATTCAGATCGACCACGAGGCTCCTTATTGAAGCGTCGAAGCTCGGTCAAGCATTGGGGCGCCGGGGTTATCACCCCCCGCCGCGCACCCGATCACGATCCGGCGAGAACGGCGGCTACTCCGAAGAAATAATAGATGGCCGCGACGGCCACACCAATCAGCGACAAGGCCGAGCCTCCGATGGTGATGATCTTGCCCCATTTCAGCTTTGCTTCGGCGTCCGGCAGCTCACCGCGGTCGGCGGCTTGCATGGCGAGAAAGCACAGAACACCGCCAACCAGTCCGAAGCAGTTGACGCCGCTGCATAGAAAGAAGCTGGCAGCCGAGACGATGATCCAGGTCGTCGCCTGCTTCTTCAGCTGAGCCGCGGGACTCAGCGGGCCTCCCGGTGCGGGATAACCAGGTCCAGGGCCGTACGCGCCAGGCGGGCCGTACCCCGGTGGTCCGTAGCCACCTGGGGGAGCGCCAAGCGGTCCATAGCCACCTGGGGGAGCGCCAGGCGGTCCATAGCCACCTGGAGGCCCATAGCCGCCGGGTGGTGCGCCCGGAGGCCCGGAGCCGCCGGGTGGTGCGCCCGGAGGCGGACCTTGCCCACCGGGTGGGGCGCCGGGCGGCGGCCCGTAACCTCCTGGTGGCGGTCCCGGCGGTGGACCATATCCTCCCCCTTGTGCGCCCACCCCCGGCCGCCCCATGGTCATTGCAACCCGTGGGATGCGAAAGCTTCGGCGCTCGGCTGGATCTGCATCCGAAGGATTCAAAGTCGCTTTGGACC
>DASQDA010001007.1:0-11289 GCA_035634435.1 Polyangiaceae bacterium | reverse complement strand
GGAGAAAGGAGACGCCGACGGAGAAGGTGGGATAACCAAGCCGCAGGGTTAGGGCTGCGCTTTCCGAGAAGTGGTAGCGGCCGCCGACGTAGAGCTGCAAAGGATCGAGGTGGAGGTCATCGTTGCCACCCTCGCTGGACTCGAAGCGGAAAGCCAGACCCGGCTCCCCAAACACGGACCAGTTGCGGCTGAGCCAGAAGTTCCACTGCAAGACCACCGGTAGCCACACGTTGTAGATGGTGTAGCGGTCGTCGTCTTCGAGACAGACGGCCTCGGCCCCGCGTCGGAGGCAGCGGTTGCGGCCCAGGCCGTAGCGCACGAAATCGACGCCGAAGCCGATGCCGACCGTGTTGTTGATGGTCGGAACGAAGCCGTTGTCGACAATCTCCACCGTGCCGCGGAAGCCGAAGCCGAAGCCTTCGCCATGGCCAAAGCCGGGTGGATCGATCAGACCGAGGAGCAGGTGAGGTTCCGCCTCGAACGCATAATTGGGGTGCGCGCCGGGTGTCTTGATCGTGAGCGTGTCTGCCGAGGCGGTAGCGGGCGTCAGCGACAGCGTGCAGTAGGCGAGCGCTGTCGAGATTGCGACGCCGGCCGCACGTGATGGCGACGTATTCGAACCCCACATACCTATCCAGCACTTCCGAACCATCACGCCCTGTCTGCGACAAGTCGCGCTGGCTGTCAAAGGGCGATCTCGCCCGTGCAGCGGCTTCACCGCGGGCGAGGTATTGCCGGAGCGGACGCGCGCTGCTACTAACGCCGCCTGCGTTCGAGTCCGCTCCGCGCCACGAGGGGTGCGAGACTAGGGCGCCCGTGCCGCTTCGAAAAAGCGGCCCGCAGCTGAAAGTGACGGACGACCGATGAGCCAACCTAACCCGCCGAGTGGACCCAGCAACGGACAGCCGAACCTTCAACTCCAAGGCGGCGCGGCCATCGTCGCTCCGGTGAGCGCCTTCCCGGGTGGCGTGCCGGGCAACGCGCTGATCGTTCTGCCGCTCAGCAAGCCAAGTGACGATCTGCTCGAGGCCATGAAGACGGGGCCGGTCGTGCTCGAGATCGACCAGATGTGGCAAATGCTCGGGTTCAACGGCCCCGCTGTGCAGGTGCAGGACGCGGACGGCCGACCCATCGCCATCGGGCTCGAAGATTTGCTCTCTGGTTTGGAGAAGCATTGGCAGGAGGACAGCTCCGACCTGAACCGAGGACGCTTGTATTCGCAGGAGCTGATGAAATACTCTCGCTTCGAGCAAGCGGAGAAGGTGCTCGGCAAGATCGTGGCGCTGGGTGGCGCGGGCGAAGACTGGTTGGCGCTCGGTGTTGCCCAGCTACAGCAGGAGAAGTGGGACCGCGCCGAAGGCACGCTCCGCGGCGCGCAGAACCTGCTGCCGGACAATCCTTTTCCCGCGCTGCACCTGGCCAAAGCGTACCAAGGCAAAGGCGACGTCGCTCAGGAGCGCGCCCTCGTCGAACAAGCGATCGCCATCGCGCCCAATAGCGTCGACGCTTGGGCTTACCTCTTTGCACAGACCCAGAAGCGCGACGGGGACGACGCTGCCGAGCAGGCGGTGCTCGCGCTGGCGAACCTGGAGGCCAACCAGCAGACAGCTGCGCCGTTCATCGCGGTCCAAGGCATCTACGCTGCCAACGAGGCTTCCCGTGACAAGGCGCTCGTGTGGGCCAAGAAGGCCGTCGACCGCAACGAAAACGATCCGTTGGCGCTCGTGTGTCTGTCGGCGCTCTACGGGCAACAGGGCGACCTCGACAAGATCATCGAGCTCTTGTCCAAGCACGAGGCCAAGATGGCCAGCGACGTACGGTTGGCTCACAACTACTTCGAAGCGTTGTTCCAGAAGCGTCAGCTCGACCGCGTTACCAAGCTGCTCAACGCTTTGGCTGGCTCGCAGAACCGCGAAGTGAAGCAGTTTGCCATCGAGCGTTCGCGCATGGTTGCGCAGTATCTGCAACAACAGCAGCAACAGCTCGCCTCGAACCAGCGACGCACCTGAGCCGTCGAGCGCGCTCTACCGGGACCTTTGCCGCAGCCTGGCGGTGGTGGGACATCCCGGTACTTGACACTCTCGCGCAGGGCGCCTGATCCTGCGCGAATGGCAAGAAGTGCTTGGCTTCTCAGTGTTGCTTCTTTGGTCGCGGCCGGGGTGCTCGGCGTTCCGAGCTGCACCATCAACGACGGCAACGACGATGATGGTGGCGGCGAATCAGGCGCCGGCGGCGACTCTGCTGGTGGCGGCACGACGCAAGGCGGCACTGGCGGTGGTGAGCCCGGCGGCGCAGGAGGCGACGTGGGTAACGCTGGTGTCACCGGCGATGCGGGGGCTTCTGGCGCAGCTGGCGCGGGCGGCGATGAAGGTGGCGCCGGCGGCAATGAAGGTGGCGCCGGCGGCGCAACCAGCTCCAACACTTGCGACGCTCCCGATGTTGGCGAAGCGGGTGCCCAGGGCAGCACGTGTGTCGACTACTGCACGGGCTTCTTCAGCTTCTGTGGAGCCTACAGCGAGGAGCAGGACGAGCCCACCTTCGCGAGTGCGGCCGAGTGCCTGCAGCTCTGCGAAAACTTCGGCGACTCTCAGTTGTGCTGCCGCGCTTACCACGTCACGCTTGCCGATACGGAGCCGACCACGGCCTGCCCCGCAGCTGCCGGTGACGCCGTCTGCAACTGACACGGCTACGGGGCGAGCAGCTCTGACAAACTAAGTCATAGCTGGGTTGCGCCGCCTCGCGTTCTGGGCTCTGTTTAGGCTTCGAGAGCGCTTCGCAGCGCCGACGCGCTCGAGTGTAGGAACGTTGACACCTGAACAGCCGAACAGTATATAGCTGCAGACGAGCTGTTGCCCTTTGGGCGGAGGACACATGAGCATGTTGGACGACAAGCAGAGAGGCAAGGCGCTGGAGCTAGCCATCGCCAGCGTACAGAAAGAGTTCGGCGACGGCGCCATCATGCGTCTGAAGGATGGGGAGAAGATCGGCGGCGACGTCGCCGTGGTCCCTTCCGGCTCGCTCGGGCTCGACATCGCGCTCGGCATCGGGGGTTATCCCCGTGGCCGCATCATGGAGGTCTACGGTCCGGAGTCCAGCGGCAAGACGACGCTCACCTTGCACGCTATCGCCAGCGTTCAGCGCCAGGGCGGGGTCGCAGCCTTCATCGACGCCGAGCATGCGCTGGACGTCACCTACGCGAAGAAGCTGGGCGTCAAAACCGACGAGCTGCTCATCAGCCAGCCCGACTACGGCGAGCAGGCCCTCGAGATCGCGGACATGCTGGTGCGCTCCGGCGCCGTGGATTTGGTGGTGGTCGACTCGGTAGCCGCCTTGGTCCCCAAAGCGGAGATCGAAGGGGACATGGGAGATTCCCACGTCGGCCTCCAGGCGCGTCTCATGAGCCAGGCTCTGCGAAAGGTGACCGGCTCCGTCGCGCGCTCGCAATGCATGATCTTTTTCACCAACCAGATCCGCATGAAGATCGGCGTCATGTTCGGCAGCCCCGAAACCACAACGGGTGGGAACGCGCTGAAATTCTACGCGTCGGTGCGTCTGGATGTGCGACGCATCGGCGCCATCAAGGAGGCAGGCAGCGAAGGGAAGGATCCCGTGGTGGTTGGGAATCGCACCCGAGTGAAGGTCGTCAAAAACAAGCTCGCGGCTCCGTTCCGGGAGGTGGAGTTCGACATCCTCTATGGTCAAGGCGTGAGCCGTTCGGGTGAGGTTCTCGACATGGCCGTCGATTTGAACCTGGTTCAGAAGAGCGGTTCCTGGTTCGCGGTGGACGGCGAGCGAATCGGGCAGGGCCGAGACAACGCACGTCAGTACCTGGAGCAGCATCCCGAGCTCATCGATCGACTCGAGCAGCGGGTGATGCAGCATCACGGGATCCATCGTGGGGGAGAGCGCGCGGCCGCTCCGGAGGCTTCGAAGGGTGGCGAAGCTTCGAAGGGTGGCGAGGCCACGAAGGGAAAAGGCGAGACGGCTGACAGCACCAAGGGTGCTCCTGCCAACGGAGCCGCTGCCGCTGCTGCGCCCGGTGCTGCTCGACGACCGCCCGCGGCGCGTCCGAGCTGACGCCTTGGGGGGGTGACTGTAGGTGCTCGCTCGAGGATAGGCGCCTGACGGTCGTTGCCTTCGCACGCGAGCTGCTCGGAATCGCTGCGGCGTGAGGTCGTTGCGCGGCGGGGGGCCTCCCGACGACATCCCCAGGCTGTGGATAAGCTGCGCAGATCCTTTGGGTTTTTAGGGGACGGGGGGCGCGACACCGGCGCGGCGATCCCCGCGAGATTCGGGGCGCCGGCAACCGGATCTCTAACCAGAACGGGCACTTAGCCCGGGCTGCGCCGTGGCTCGTCCAAATGCTGCTAAGTTGGCAGAATCCTTGCTGTTTATTGCGTTCCTTGACGCTCCGGATCCTGCACCCTAGTGCCATATCCACCTTCTGAAACGGCCATGACCCCGCAGCTCGGCTTCCCCTGGATCTCACCTCGCACAGCGACCTCCGCTGGTGGCAGGCCGCGTCCTCCGCTCGCGCCGCGCATGGCGACGGCCGCGCTCCGCATCCCGGACCCGCGGGTGATGACGCTCCCGTTGTCCTTGCTCACGCCGGGTGGTCCTCAGATCTACGTGCACGAGGGGGCACGTCAGGCGCTTGAGCGTCGCTTCATGGCCGCCTTCGGTGGGCCCGTTCAGCTAGGTGTCACGGACAACCGGCGACGGATGGTGACCCAGAGCAAATCGCGGGGCACGCTTCGCGTCCGCGTCCACATGATGTTCTTGGGGGCTCCGGACCGCATCCGTGATGCTCTCGTGGACTACGTGGTGAGAGGTGAACGCATTGCCTCCCAGATCGTCGGCGAGTTCATCGACCAGAATCTTCATCGCATCCGCGCCTGGCGATCGGCGCCCGGTCCGCTGAAGACCCGCGGCGAGGTTCACGACCTCATCCCGATTCTCGCCGAGATCAATGCTGAGTACTTCGGAGGCACGTTGTCGGACGTGCTGGTCACCTGGGGCCGAGCAAGCAATTCCGGTGCAGCGCGCGCCCGCAAGAGCATCAAGCTCGGCAGCTACAGCGCCATCGAGCGTCTGATTCGCATTCACCCGGTGCTCGACAGGCCGTGGGTGCCTCGCTACTTCGTGGCCTACATCGTCTATCACGAGCTCTTGCACCACGTAGTGCCCGAGACCCGGGTGGGGCGTCGCACGCTGCTGCATCCCCCCGCTTTCCTCCGCCGGGAGCGTGAATTTCGGCACTACGAGCGCGCCGCTGCCTGGGAACGCAAGCACATTGACCGCTTGCTGCGGGCTCGCTGAGCCTCGCTTACCCGCTGCTCTCGGTCCCGTGCTCGGGTTTGCCCGCAGGCCTCAGAGCTCGAACGCCAGCCCCAGCATCCAGGTGTTCGTGCCCACGTCGAGCTTGTCGTCGGCACCAAAGCCGTCCAGGCGGCTCACGTACCATTCCCCAAACACGTAGGAGTGGTTGAGCCCCAGGGTGGCATCGGTGGTTCGTGCTTGCTCCGGCTCGAGGAAGTCGAGCAGCAGCATGCCACCCAGCGCAAACTGAGGGCCGTAAGAAATGCCCCGCCCCACGACGCCATCATCCGCGCGTGCGGTCTCGTCCGCATCGTTCACCCGCCAAAACGCCAAGCCCACGCCAAGCTTCGCGTAGGGCACCAGCGGGATCACCGTCTCCCGCGCGAGGTAGTCAGCGCGTAATACCGCGACGACGTACATCGGCACGATCTCGAGGCTGGTGGTTTGCCCGGAGCGGCCCTCTCCATCAGCGCGCGGGGCTGCTGCCCCGGTCTTCGTGTACCCGATACCGAAACCTGGACCGAAGGTACCGAGGAACGGGATCCTGAGCGCCTGCCAGTCGAGCTCGATGCCACCGAAGTAGCGGTTCTTGTCACCGAAGATATCCCGGAAAGGAGTACCGCTGAGGCCTCGATCCGCATCCGGCACGTAGCGACCGAAGCGCACCTCGAAGGCCATGTCCTGCGGAGAATCAGCGTCGCGTGAGTCGCCGCCGTAAGCGCCGAACTCGTCCACGCCTTGTGCCTGTGCGAGCCCTGTCGAGGCCACTAGAGCAATGCCAGCTAGCAAAGGGATGCACAGGCGGGGGAGATCAGCGGCGCGGAGAGCGGCCAGGGCGCGCCGCGAGCGTCGACGCTGCGCCATCAGAGGCTCCTGCCGCGGCGGATGCGTCGCGCTGCGAGCGCCAGCCCTGCCACGCCGAGTAGCGACCACGAACCCGACGGCTGCTGGCCAAAGCTACAGTATCCGCCGCCCGCGGTGCCACCGGCGCGCCGATAAGCCTCGAAGTAATCCGTGACTTCGATGGGTGTCTCACAGCGCAGCTCGGACAGTGGCCCAACGTTGGAGGACTCGTCGAGCGCTGCGACGCCACAGGCGTAACGCACGAAGTTCTTGAGACCCGTGGCCGAACCGGTGGAGCCCTGCCCAGGGCCACCGCTGGTCCGCCCCCTTCTCAACGCTGCCGGGGGCCGCTGGCCGGGCCTAAGGGTGGCGGCACCACAGGCATTGTTGCTTCTCCCACCGCTGCCACCACTCGCAGTCGACCCAGCCGTGCCGCCGGAAGTGCCGCCGCCGGAGGTACCGGCTGCGGCCTGGCTGTCAGCGCCTGCTCCGGAATCAGTGCCCGCGCCGCCGCCCGCTTCGTTGCCGCCGCTTGCTCCCGCGGTTGCTGCGGTGCCGCCGTCGCTCGCTCCCGCGGTTCCGCCGCCGTCTGTTCCTGCGGTGCCGCCGCTGTCTGTTCCCGCGGTGCCGCCCGTGCTTGTAGGGCTGCCGCCGCTGCCGCCTGTGCCTGGCGCTAGGGCCTCTTCGCAGAAAACTTCGTAGCGGTCGCTCTCGTCGTCCGACGACGACCACTTCAAGGTGAGTCGCTCCTCACCGGCGTTGACCGCGACGCCCGTTGGTGCCGAGGGGCCGATGAGGTCGTAGTCCATCTCTAGCTGGGCCACGGTGGTGTCGTCGGAGGAGGTTCCCCTCACCAGCATGAAGAACAACGTCAACTGGTCTTGCTGGGCCGTCTCGCAGATAGCGGGCGTCGTGGCGTCACCCGCGCCGGGCAGGAGTCTACGCACGGGCAAGCGAAGCTCCCGAACGGGATCGCCGGTGAAAACCTGCCAGCAAATGCCTTCGCCTGCTATCGCGCGATCGGCATCATCGGCGCACCTGGCGTCCGTCCCAGCCCACACCTGCAGCTTCCTACCTTGCGACTGGCTGTAAGTCAGTGGAACCTCGAGGTAGTCCCATTGCGCCGGGTCGGCGCCGCCGGCGATACAATCTGCGTAGGTGATGCTTTCGAGCTTGAGCCCCTGGTCGCGACCTTCGCGTCGTTGCAGATTGGTTCCGACGGTCACGCCTATGCCCCCAAGGGTCTGCGCTTGTGCGCTGGCGACCATCGACACACCCAAAGCAAGCATCAGAACGGAAGACCACACACGAGACGACGCCACGGCTTGACCTCATACCCCGACGCAGACGCTCGGATGCAGCAAAAACGGCTCCGTGCGGTACTGCGAGTGGAAAACTTCGGACCTAACGCCGCCCCACCAGTGAGACGGTGCAATCCGACCTCCGGCAAAGCGGAGCAGCACAGAAAAAGCACAGAGCGTGCCACCTAGCAACTGAGCACGGAGTGCGCTGCCGCCGTTGAGTTACGCGACACATCGTGCGCCAAGCTGTCCGGCTAAGCCGTTAGGCTGCCAAAGTGGCAGACGCCTGTTAGCGTGGGCGCAATGGATCCCGCGCCGCCGCCGCCTCAGGCTCCCGGGCTCATGCCCGCATCGGCCTCGACGGCGACGGCCTCAGAGCGTGACGCCGACGGTCTGAGGCAACCGCCGGCACAGGACGCAACGAGCGACCCGCAGACGGTCGAGCCCGGCTTGTTTGCTCCGCCCGAGACGGGCAGCTCGATGTGGGCTTGGGCGTCGATCGCGTCAGGAGCGCTCTTGCTCCTGGGCGGAGCTGCGGCTGCAGCGTGGCTTGCTCTGCAAGACGCCGTGATGCTGCCGACGGCGTCTAGCTTGTCGGGGCACGCGCCCTCTGCATCGGGCTCCACGGTGCCGTCACTGCCCGCACCGAACGCCGCGCCAGCGAGAGCAGCGGAACGCGAGCAGGAACCCGAGATCCCGCAGGCTCGGCTCTCACCCCCGCAGGGGCAGAGAGCGCATGCCGGCGAGGCAAGCAGTCTTTTGCCCGTGCACCCACAGGGCTTGGTGTGGGGTGTGGCTGACGCGCCCGCCACCCTCGCTCTCTTCGGCGATCTCGAATGCCCGCACACCATCGAAGCATTGCGCGGTGTTCTTCGACTGCAGGCGCGCCTCGGGGACGACCTCCGGGTGACCTTTCATCACTTCTTGATCCATGGTCACGCGCTCGCACCCACGGCGGCAGGCCTGGTAGCCCGAGCGACGCTGCGTCGTGGGCCGAGTGCAGGCTGGGAGCTCCTCCACAGCGCGGCGCGTGCGGGCAAAGCGCCGGACCGCAAGCAGCTTCAGGCCTGGTTTCAGGCAAGCGGCGACAAGGGCCCGCTCGAGCAGCTGACCGAGGACGCGGAGGTTCGTAGGCTGCTCACTCGCGACGCGGAGCTAGCCGCCGAGCTCAATGTGCGTGCCACTCCCATCGCTTTCGTCAACGGACGCCGCGTGGAGGGCTGGCATTCGGATCAGGTGTTCAAGGAGATGATCGAGCAGGAGAGCCGCTCGGTCGCCTGGCTACGGGCCGAAGGCGTCGAGCCGGCGGTAGCCTACACGCGTCGCCTGCAGGAAAACCTGTTGCGCCAGGCGAGTGGCGCTCCCGATCGTTTTTGCGTCCCGATCGCCGGCGCTCCGAGCGAGGGACCGCGAGGCGCCGAGGTGACGCTCGTGGAGTTTTCGGACTTCGAATGCGGCCACTGTCGCGAGTTACAGCCTGCCCTGCGCACGGTGCTGCAGCGCCACCGCGGCAAGATCCGGCGAGTGTGGCGAAGCTTTGCCCTGCCGCAACACCAGCAGGCGCGAAGGCTGGCTGCCTTCAGCTTGGCCGCGCGTGCGGCGGGCAACGACGCGGCGTTCTGGCGACTGCACGAGCTGCTATTCGAGGCTGCAGAGCTGCCGGACGAGGGTCGCTTGCGCGAGCTCGCCTTGAGGGTCGGGCTCGACCCCGACCTCGTGTTTCATGAGGCCGACGGGCTGCGCGTCGAGACCGCCTTGGCGGCTGACCAGGCACTAGCCGCAGCGCTTGGCCTGGGCGGCACCCCGACGCTCTTCATCAACGGTCGTGCCCTGACGGGGGCAGCGCCGGTCGCGGTGCTCGAGGCGATCGTGCAAGAAGAGCTGCAGTCGGCGCGGCGCCTGAAGCAAAACGGGACGCCACCGGAGCATTTCGAAGGGCTGTTGTGCGCAGAACCGAGCGCGCCGTGACCCGTGTTGAACGCGAGCTGGCCTGCTTTGGCCGACCCTCAGAGGCGTACTTCAACGTGGTGCTGGCGTCGTAGACCGTCGATCCAGACCTTTTTGGCCTGCCCCATCTTCTCCATGTAGACCCGCTCGGCCAGCTCGCGCCGGGCGTCTTCGTACTCGGGGAGCTCGGACTCCGGGCGCTCGAGCACTTTCACGATCACGAAGCGATCCCCCAGGCGAACCGCGGGGGACGTTTCCCCAACCTCCAGCCCAAGCGCGACGCGCGCCAGCTGCGCCGGGAGATCATTGACGCGCATGCGCTGGAGCTTCCCGCCCGCAGCACGGCTCGCTCGATCATCGCTGTGGCGGCGCGCAAGCTCGGCAAAGTCCGAGCTCCGCGCCTCCGCTGCAATGCGGTCAGCGAGCGCGCGCTGTTCGCGCTGCTCGCCGGGGGTCGCGCCGGCGGCGATCACGATCCACGCGGGCGTGAATTCCTGGCGCTGGCGCTCTTCGATCACCAGCTTGCGATAGGCGAGGCGGAGATCGTCTTCCGTGACGCGGATGCGACCCTGCAAGCGCACGTTGATCAGCTTGGCTTCGAGCAGCTGACGGCGTAGCTCATCGCGATAACCCTTCTCGGTGAGGCCGCTGCGCTTGGCCTCCTCCACCAGCGACTCGACAGGCACCTTGTTCTGGGCGGCGACGCGTGCCAGAGCGTCGTCGATCTCCTGAGAGCTCACGGCCACCTTCGATTGCTGCGCGGCTCGCTGCTCGAGCTCCTCGTCGACGATGCGGTCCAGCACCGTGCGATACAGCTGGGATATGGCGGCGTTGCGCTGAGCCCCGGCCGGCACCGACTGGTGAACCTGCACCAAGAAAGGCTGAGCGCGACCGCGCAAGTCGCTCAGCAGGATGGCCTTTTCGCCCACGACGGCCACGATGCGTTCGACCACGGTCGCCTCGGCCGTGGGCGCCAGCAAAGAGGCGGTCAGGAGCGTACAACCGAGCAGCAGCGTAGAGCGGAGCGTTCGAGCCAACACGGGCTCCTTCGTATCACTTCCTCGACGAGCTTCCAGCCCGGTTACGCATGGCTGTGGGAAAGCAAGGTCGGTCCGCCACGGCGGCCTCGGGCCCAATGGCCGACAGGGCGGCGCCGCAGCGGGAGCGTCTACTCGCGCCAAGCCTCCGCGAGCTTGTTCACGTCGACGATGCTCATTCGCCCGTGGCGGAAGGTGACTGCGGAGCCCGGCACGCGAGCCAACACCAGATCCTTGCGGCTGCGATCTTTCAGAAGCTCCTGTGCGAAGGCCGTCAGCGGCTGAAAGCTGCGCGATCTGCCGACGAAATCGCTGCGGTAGCGTACCTGATTGACCAGCAGGTGAGTCACCTTGTACTTCCGCGCGTAGGCGAGCACCTCCTGAGGGTCGCTGGCGTAAAAGGCGCGCAGGGTGTCCTCGGCGCGCGCCTTTTGACGCGCCCACGACTTTGTCAGCCAGGGCTGCAGCGTCTCGAAGCCGCCGTTGTTGGCACGCTGCGCGAAGAGCGGGATGCTGTCGCCGTCCATGATGTGGGCGGCGATGCGCGCGTCGGTCGGCAGCGTCTTGATGTACTCCCACAGCGGCGCGTCCTGCCGGTAGTCGATGGTCATCGCCAGCGGACGCCGCACGTGACCATCCCCCAAGGTCAACCAGGTCAAGCCGATGACGGCCGCCGCAGTCACGTTTCGCAGTGGCTGCCGGTGCTGGGGCAACACACGCGGCAGGAGCAACCCGAGACAGCTCGCGGCCAAGCCGAGCGCAGTGGCACGCATGCCGTAGCTGTAATACCGCTCGGGCGAGTACAAGCGAAACGCCTCGATCATCGACACTGCGTAGAGGAT
>DASQDA010001006.1:0-5258 GCA_035634435.1 Polyangiaceae bacterium | reverse complement strand
CGTCGCACAACTCGAATGCATCACACGCGCCACCGTGAGTCTTCATGTCGGCAGGCTTCTGCTGTGGAAGTCATTGCAACACGTCTATGCTTGATCTATTGTCGCGCGATGCGACTGGGGAAGCGTCGGTCGTGGGCAGTGAGTTTCGCCACAATCTGTGTGGTCGGCGGTTGCGGAAGCAGTGAAACCGAAGCTCAGTGTGGCCAAGGAACACGCTTGGAGAAGGGCGTGTGCATCGGCGTGACCTGCACCGTCGTCGAAAGCGAGCAGTCGTGGATCTTCGACTGTCCGGACGGCTCGTCCGGAGCAATCCCGAGAGGCGGCGCGAGCAATGGCTCCGGCGCCACGTCGGGTGCCGGAGCGGCAAGCGGTGCGACCAGCGGCGGTACTGCTGGGCGACCGAACGGAGCGGCAGGTGAGGAGAGCGCTGAACCCGGCGCGGGCGCCGCCGGCGAAGCGATGGTGCCGGCGGACGGTGGCGCATTTCCTGGGGGCACTGGCGGATTGGGCGAACCCAGCGAACCCGTTGCGGGCGAGGGCGGCGCAGCTGTCGGTGGTTCCGGCGGAGAGGCGGGCGCCGGTGAAGGCGGTATGGCCGGCGCGGCCGGAGGCGCAGCGTGCCCAGGAGCCGCGGAGTGCCCGTGCAGCCCGAGCGCAGGGTGCGACCAAGGTCTTGTTTGCCGAGCGCGAGTTTGTGCCGCGCTGCCGGAGCCAGCAACTGCTGTAACAGAGGGGCACTTCGAGCTACCGCCAGGTCCCTTCGAGGTCGTGCTCGATAGCGAACGAGGTCGCGTGTTCGCCAGTTATGGTGGGGACGGTGTCGTGCGCGTGCTGAACCTCGACGACGGGGAGGTCGCACTCGTAACGACCGGACATCGTGCGGAGCACATGTTTTTCGACGAAGCACGAGACGAGGTTTTGGTATCGCTACCTGTGCAAAACCATTCCGCCTACCTGTTCGATGAAAGTCAGGAAGGTTATGTCGGCGCGATCAACGCGATAACGCTCGCCGATCCGGACCCCATTTGGATCCCGATCGACCCCTGGCAGATTCTTGGCGATGGTCGCGGTCACGCGATCGTATCGGGCGCTTCCGGACAATGGACCTCCATGATGTCGGTCGATCTCGAGACGGGCTGGTATCAGGCAACGCGAGGACCGTACCATGGCACGAACATCCGGCTTCATCCTGCCCGCGACCGCTTCTATGGCGCGAATAATGGATTGTCTCCAAGTGACATAGAGCGCTACGACGTGAGCGCTGAGGGCGTGATCACGTCGTCGTACGACAGCCCCTATCACGGGGACTATGCCATGTGCGGCGACCTCCGTATTCACCCGTCGGGGAACACCATCTATACGCCTTGTGGGAACATTTTCCTCGCATCTAACTCGCAGTCCACCGACATGACCTTCGTGGCGGACATGGGGCTCAGCTGGATCGACCTTGGGTTCGACTCGTCCGGCCGCTACGCGCTCGTACTCACAGCAAACGCTCGAGCGCTCTACGTCTACGATACCGAAACACTCAGTCCCGGGACGGCGCTTCCCGTTCAGGCCGCCGACCGCATCCTCGTTGGTTCGGACTACATCGTGCTGATCCGGCAGGCTGTGCGTGGCGTCGTGCCGTTCACCGATGTCGAGCTCCTCCGACTGCAGCTTGGGGACTAGACGGCGCTTTTCGCGGCTCTAGAGCAAGGAAGCCTCCGGGTTACGGTCTTCTTGGAAAAGCGTTTGGCCCTGTCGATCCCCCGGGTCCACGGTGATGCCGACGTGCTGCGGATCCCCGAGCAGAGCGGGCGATTGTGGTCCGCGCGACTTTGGGAGGCGGCCGCCCGCCACTGCCACCCTGCGCGCCGACGCGAAGGCCTCCACCCGCCGTCCGCCGGGCGCCCTTGGGGACCACGCGTGTTCCAGCTGCGGCGCGTTCGCCAAGCCACGGGACGTGCAGAGCGCCTGATCGCGCGGCAGCTCGGCTCGGTCTGAAATTGGTCGACAGCGGCGCGAACGTCTTGATCCTTGGACGTTGCCTACGCAATTGACGGCTGGATGTTGTTGAGGCCGCCGCAATGTCGCCAATTTGTGGTCAGCAAGCCGCAACGGCCGCTGTGTCCTGGCGAACCTCAGGGTGTGTGGCCGTATTTGCGCAAGACCGGATACGTCACGCTTACCTGCCCACCTGCCCGCGAGTAGCGCACGGCCACGGTCTCGTCGCCGATGGTGACCGTGGCTGCTTCGAGCTCGAAGGGCGGTGCGCTCTGGCCCGGCCGCGTATTCAGTCCGATAACCGGAAACGTACCCCGCCCGATCTCCCCCGGCGTCGGGCAATTGCATTCGTCGCCGCAGCCCGACACGAACAGTCCCAAGCCTAGACCGAGCACCGCTCCCGTTAGCCCGAGCGCGACCTTGGCGATCATGGCGCGTAGTCGATCCCGTTGAAGGCGGGCCGCTCGTCGGTATCCCAGAGGTCCAGACTATCGGGGTAGAGGTGACCGGTGCGGCCCCAGAAACGGGCATCGTCCGCGTTCGGGTCCGTGGACTGCACTTGCGGCTCACCCAGCACCCAGAACGGGCCTGAGGCACAGCTACAGGCGTGTGCGGGTCGCGTCCCGAGCAGCGCGCCGCCGATCAAGCCGAGCAGCGCCGGCCACGCTAACCAGACGAAATAGGAGTTCATGCGCTCTGTTCCTGGCACAAGCTGACGCGCGTACTGCTTCGAATACAAGCCTACGCGGCGTGCGGAGGTTCTTCCTGACTGCTGCCGCCAGTGCAGCGACGACAGCGCAGCAGCGACTTTTCGAGAACTGCGAGGCGCGTTTCTTCTTCCGGGGAAAGTTGTGCCAACGCTGTTACCACCTCGGGCTTCGTCAGGGAGTTGAGGTTCGCGAGGAGCCTGGCGATGACACTGCCTTCAGGATTGGTGGCCTGCAGCGTGGACAGCCCATGACCATCGAGGGCGCGCTGCTCCGATTCGAGCCTCGCGCGAATGACCTTCCACGCCTTGGCGAGCTTGTCGAACAGGTCCAGTCCAAACGGGCGGAATGCAACGTCAGTCTCGTCGGTGAGATAGACGGCGGCGCATCGAGTGTCGGAAGACGCTAACGTGAGAAATGGAATCGTCCTCACTTCCATCCGCCCATTCACGGGATCGGGCTCCGTGCCGACCTTGTACTTGATGGTGACCACAGGCGTGAGTGGCGTTGTGCCGGCAACCACGTTCCCAAGGATTGTCTCTCGGCTCGGGCGCGACAGGCGCTCCGCAGAATGCGATGTAGCCCGTCTTGCCCGCGCCGTTGTCTCCATAGACAACCGTTAGCGCGGGTAAGAACTTGAGCGTTTGATCCTCCGCGAGCGCATTGACGCCGCGATGATGGAATCGAGGCGCGAAACAGGCGCGCCCTTCCCCGCGTCTTGCACATGCTCTGCGCTGATTGGAGCGGCCTCGCGCGGCTCGGCTAGACCGTGGCGACTCTTGCAGAGCTCAGCCAAGGCATCGATGTCGTCATCGGAGAGCTCACCGCTAATCACGATACGACGCAGAGCGTCGCGCTGCCACGCCCGGCGCTCCTTGGACCATTGGACAACCCTGGACAAGGCTCATGCCCGACTCGCTGCCTCGAGAAGAATGGGCATCAGGGGGCTCTGTCTATTGATGCGACCAGCGATCATCATCGAACCTTGCGAGAGTGCTTCGATGGTGGCTCGGCAACGAACCTCGCCGTTCGGAGCCAGCTTAGCTCGTGTGCAAGGCGCGGCGGCCGCGCCAGCAACGCAAGCACTCGTGTCCGAGAAATCAGGCGAGCAGGCCGGCCTCCGTTCTCGAAGCCGTAGCGAGCGATGAAGTAGATGGTGAGCTCCTCTGAAATCCACGTCGGAAGAAGCGGGCTCGACGGCCAACTCGTCATTCGACGGCTCGTCGCGTCAGCACTGCGCGCGCTTGGACGCCCGGCTGCGGTGACGGTCTGAACTTTTCGCGCACGTCGCGTGGAGGCTTTCTCGTCGCCGGGCGTTCAGGTTCTCCACGCTGGCCTTGTGGATCTCCTCGACGTACGGCACAGCCCACGCGGCGTGAATCGGCACGCCCATGGCGGCTTCAAAGAGCGCGAGCAAGCATCGACGCGCGTTCGGCTCACGCATTGTATGGGGAACCTTTGTGGGCCCCAGAGCAGGTACGCGGCCAACGCGGACTCGGGCGGCGGCGGCAGAATGCAGCGCACACGTTGCGCGACGAGTCGATCTTCTTCGACAGAGCATCGAGCAGGTCCGGTGCGAACCGACCTGGCTACGAGCGTTTGCTTCGTCTGGTCACGAGCAAGCCGCGAGAGGTCGACGTGATCGTGATCGAGGACCGGTCGCGGCTCTCGCGCGCGCAGGCAGGACTTGTTCACGGTACAGAGGCTGCTCGAGTTCTCGGAGGTGCGCCTCATCCGCATCGCGGACGGCATCGACACGTTCGCGAAGCACTCGACGCTCACCTTCGGCCTGAAGAGTCTCGGCTCGGCGATCTACCTGACCGAGCTGCGCGACAAGACTTTGCGGGGTCTGCAGGGGCGCGCTCTTGCTGGATTCGCCACCGGCGGCGTGCCGTTCGGGTATTGCCTGCGTAAGGAACGGATGGTGCAGGCAAAGCGCTGGGAACGCGCATCGAGATCCATGACGAACAAGCTGCTGTCGTTGCGCGGATCTTCGAGCGGTATGTGGAGGGCCGCTCGCTTGCTGGCCGCGCGCAGCAGTTGAACGAAGACGCGGTGGCGCCACCCCGTGTGCACGTGAAGGGGCGGCGAGTTGGCTGGTAAGACTCGACGATCCGAGCGATGTTGCACAACGAGAGCTACGTCGGCCGCTGGCGCTACCGAGCTTCACAGTGCGCGCAAGGTCCCAGGCAGGAATCGTCGCGTGCCGGTTCATCGCGATGCAGCCGGCGCCATCGTGGATCAGCGCGAGCATCTGCGCATCATCGACGCCGAGCTCTGGACCGCGGTGCAGGAGCGCCTCGCGGCTGTGCGGCGCTTCTACACGCGAACCGCTGACGGCAAGCCAAAGGGCCGTTCGCTTCCGACCGGGCGCAGCCGCTACCTATTCAGCAGCTTGCTTTGCTGCGCCGGCTGCGGGGGCAAGATGGTCATCAGCGGCGGCAGCCGAGAGCTTACTATCGCTGCGAGGGTCACGCGAAACGCGGCGTCTGCAAGAACCGCCTATCCGTCCGCGAGCGTCGTCGTACTGGCATCCTCGACGAGCTGAGGCACCAAGTCTTGTCC
>DASQDA010001005.1:0-2179 GCA_035634435.1 Polyangiaceae bacterium | reverse complement strand
ACGATCGGCGAAGTCAGGGACTTCGGCGTGTAGTGCGCGCTGCTGCGGCGTCGCTCGTTGCCCGGCTGCAGCACGTAGCCGCCCGCGCCCAGGCGCTCGGTGCCTTTGACCCGCTCGGCCTCGAGCGCCCCCAGCACCGCCTCTTCGCCCTTGGCGGCGTTGACCGCCGCCGCGAGCTTCGTGGCCTGCGCCTTGGCCAGACCCACCGTCTGCTGGAACCAAGCCGCGCGTTGAGCGGGCGCTTCGATCCGGCAGTCCGCCGCGCTCACCCAGAGCCGGTCGGGCTTCAGGCACACCGCCGGTGCTTGCAGACGTTGCACGCTGTAACCGATCAAGCCTTCGTAAATAGAGCCAATTTGCTCAACGTCGAGCGCGCGATAGGAGAGGCGCTGGCCGTCCAGGATCAAGAGCTGCTGCAGCACGCGGAACAGCGTTTCGTCGTCAATGCTGGGCACGCGCAGGTTGGCGCGATCTTTGGGGCTGGTGGGCGCGCCGCCTTCGGGGCCCCAGCCTTCCAGGAACGGATAGCGCGTGGGGTCGAAGAGCTCGCCGCGCCGCGCCGGCATCACCACCTCGCCCCATTGCGCCCCGAAGTAAACCGCGCGGAACACCGCCAGCAAGCGCGGCCAGGCGCCGAAGCGCCGGCCCATGCTGTCGGGGAAGGCGGCGTTGTCAGCCTGCAGCTGCGCGAAGAGCGAGAGCAAGCTGAGGTCGTTGGCATACGGCGCGTGCTGCGTGGGCAAGAGGCCGCGGTCTTCGGCGTAGAGCAGGAACACCAAGCGCAGCAGCACCGTGAGCAGCCCGCCGTAGACGAAGTCGCCACCGCCGCGCAGCAGCGGGTTCTCGAGCAGCGCCACCCCGTCGCGCTCCGCCGCCCGGGCGAAGCCCTTGAGCAACACGTCGAGTGCGTGGAAGACCTGACCGGCCAGCTCCGTGGTGACGTTGGCCTGGTGCGCGCGGCTCTTGCTCAACAGAGCCGGCAACTGCCGCTCCTTGGCAACGCCGAAGAAGCGCTGCACCGAAAGCAGCATCACGAAGGCGTCCAGAATGTCGCGCCCGCCCACGCTGGCCAGGTCGCCCACGCGAAAGGTGAGGGCGCCGCTGGTTTCGCCGTGCGGCGCGTAGATGAGGCGAAACTCTTCGCGGTTGGTGAGCAAGCCGATGGGAACGCGGCAGGCGCGCAGCAAGCGCTCGAACTTGGCGCTCAGCGGATAAGCCCAGTGCCCTTCGCGGCGATCGGGGCTCTCCAAGGGGACCCCCGGCACGTCGCACACCAGCATCACGAAGCCTTCGCCAGCGCGGCTCTGCGGCGTGCTGGCATCGGGAATGCCCTCGCTCACCGCCGCGACCTCAGCGTCGCCGCGCTTCTTCAGGGCCAGCGTGGGGCGGAGCGTCTCGCCGCCCTCCGGCACGTAAAGCTCCAGATCCGCGGGCAGCTCGTCGCCCCGAGCGAACAGCGTGGGGGTGAGGCCCAGCACCTCGCTCAAGAAGCTACCCAGGTCGACACTCGCGCGCCGGGGCTGGCCCTCGGCGCTAATCCCCAGCGGCCGCGTCAGTTCCGCGGCATCGTCGGCCAGGCGCTGCGAGAGCTTGGCGTCCTGGCGCTCCATGCACTCCGCGGCCACCAAGACGGGCAGCGAGACCACCAGCCCCTCGATGGGCTCCAGCATGCCGATCCAACGCTTGTGAAACGCAATCTCCAGATCGCTCATCGCATCCCCCTCAGCGTGTGCTCGGCCATAGATACACCAGCCCCACAGGCTCGAGACGCCGTCTCAGCACCTCGTAACTCGCCAGAATGGCTTGCGGCTCGTCTTCTAGCTCGCGGCTCAGCGCCTTGCGCCGTGCGTCGATGTGTTTGCGGTCCCGCTCGTGCTGCTCGCGCTGCTCGCGCTCGCTCTCATTGAAGCTCAGCGTGAGCTGTTGACCCAGCGTGCGCTCGGCCAAGCGGATCTGCTCGCCGATGATCTTCCTCAGGGCTTCCGCTTCGCTCTCGCCGCGCAGCTTCAGCTTGCGCTCCACATCGTGGGCTTGCGCCTCCGCCTCTTGCTCCACATGCGGCCAGAGCTCGGCAAAATGCGTCGGTGCCAAGCCGCGCAAGCGCTGCTGCTCGCGCGCCGGCACTGCGTCCAGCGTGGGGGCGGCGGCAAAGAGCACCTCCAGGTCGCGGACGGCGGCG
>DASQDA010001004.1:0-1742 GCA_035634435.1 Polyangiaceae bacterium | reverse complement strand
ACACCACAGCCCGCGCCGGCAACGCCTGTCGTCGAGCCGCAGCCGGCGGCGCCCGCACCACAACCGGTCGCCCCTGCGGCGACAGCGCAACCGGCTCCAGAGCGACGTTTCACTCTGACGACGGCGCCCGTGCCGCCCCCCGTTCCGCGTCGCGGCCGTCGCGTGCACGATGGCTTCTATCTGCGCTTTGCGTCCGGGTTTGGGGCGTACGCGGAAACCTTCAAGTCGGAAAGCTCCGAAGTCTATGCCGGCGAGGTCCACGCCCGAACGCGGGGATTGGCGACCTTGGGCGAGTTCGCAGTGGGCGGCTCGCTGCGTCCTGGCCTCGTGCTCGGCGTCGGTGTCTATTCCGCGGAGCTCATCAGCGGCGGCTTTCGAACCAGTCGAGAAAGCGCGGACGTGCCGCCGCCCGAGCTCGAGCCCGAATTCAGAAGCTTGGGGATCCTTGGTCCTTTTCTGGACTGGTATCCAAACCCGCAGCGGGGCTTCCACGTCCAGGCCGCGGTCGGTGTCGCAGGTATGGGCACGGCGTTCGACGACTTCGGCGATTCCGACGAAGAGTACTCCGCTGGCGGCGCGGGCCTCGTGATCGGTATCGGCCACGAATGGTGGATCGGCGACCAGTGGAGTCTCGGTGTCTTGGCGCGCAATACGCTGGCGCTGGTCACCGGCGAAGACAGCGCGGGGGTCCGCTGGGTGCATGGCATCGCGACCACGCCGTCCCTGATGATGACCCTGACGTACCACTGAGACCGGCGAGCTGCCGCCGTGGCTGGATGAGAGCCAATCGTTCGACCCGCAGCGGTGTCTAAGCAGCGCACCGCCACGGGCGGCGGCGAAAGCGAGCCGCAACACCCTCCACTGGCTTCGCGCTCCGTCTGGGATACACTGCCGCCATGCCTTCAGTGGGAGACGTGGCGCCCGACTTCTCTGCGCAGACCACGGACGGCCAAAGCTTTCGACTTTCAGGCATGCGGGGTCGCTACGTCGTATTGTACTTCTACCCGCGTGCGTTCACGACCGGTTGCACCATCGAAACCAAACGCTTCCGGGACAGCTATCCCGAGCTTTCAGCGCTGAACGCGCAGGTCGTCGGCGTCTCCACCGACGCATTGGACGAGCAGTGTCGCTTCGCGAAGGAGCACGCGCTGCAGTTTCCGCTCATCGGCGACGCGGATCATCGAATCTCGGCCCAGTATGGGGCGCATCGTTCGCTCTTCAACCGCAATCGCCGGTTAACGTTCGTCATCGACCCCGAAGGGGTGATCCGCGGCAAGTTTCACCACGAGCTACAGTTCTCCCGCCATATCGACGACGTTCTTTCCTTGTTGAAGAACGCCACGCGCGTCGCTGACGCGGCCGGCTGAGCACCGCTCGCTGGCTCGCCCTCCGCGGCGGTTCTGCCGGCTGCCGCGGGCGCTCGACTGCGGCCGCCCCCTCAGGCCTTGACACGAGCGGGTCCCTCACCTACGAGTCCGTGGCCGCTCTTTTACGATGCAGCCTCCCACGGTGCGGGGAAGCCCGTGCGTCGCGAACCTGAACCCTGCGCGCAAGGGAGCCGTCGTTGCCCCTTCTTTCGGAAGCAGATGACCCGATACTCTGTGAAGCGCGCGACCGTCGGCGCGCTGTTGCTGCTGAGCCTCACCCATTGCCGCCCTGCCGATGACAACAACGGTAGCGGAACCGGCGCATTTCCGCGCGCGCAGACGTTGTTCGTCGGCGGTCGTCAGTGGGGCGAGCCG
>DASQDA010001003.1:0-7189 GCA_035634435.1 Polyangiaceae bacterium | reverse complement strand
TATTCGTTTCCGCTCTTCTTCGCCTGCGACTATCACACCCGCGTCGCTCCCCTGCCCGAGCTGGTCAGCGAGAGCCGCCCCGCTGGCTACGCTGCGGTGGTCGCTGGTGAGCACCTCTTCGCCCAGACGGCCCAAAGCTTCACCTACCTCAAGGAGCGGGTGGCCCGCGGCGAGCTCGCGTTGCCGGGTGACGCGCATCCTCTCTCGTCGTTCGGCCAAGAGGCGCGAACCTCATCCGCGGAGCGGCGGCCCCGTACCGAGCCATGAACCTGTTCGAGCTTGCCGCACGAGGTCCGTCGTCGACCGCTCGTGGCGTCCCGGAGTGGACGCTCGGCTCCTTTCGACGCCGCTCCATCACCTTCTTCAACGGCGCCACCGATACGGAAACTCAGGTTTACTGGCTGCAAACCCACAATCTGACCTTCGATCTGCGACTGTCACCCGCGCGTACGCGCTGGGCGGAGCAGCCGTTCCCGGCGCGTTGCTCGGCCGCGGAGCTCGTCGCTTTCTGTGACGTCGAAGGTGGGCTCGCGCACACGTTCTGGGACGGGCGGTGCATGCAGTGGCACGATTGGACGAGCTTCCAAACGCATGCCAAGTGGCCGGAGCCCGGCGTGCTGCAGCGCGTCGGCGACTGCTTGATCGAGTTTGCGCCCAGCGGTGCTTACGTCGAGGACTGGCGCTTGCAGTCGACGGAGGCCGGACCTCTGATCGGGCTAGAGCTGATCGAGGAGGTCGACGCGGGCTCCGGTGCCGTGCTGCATCGGGGCGGCGGCATCATCGTGTGTGGCACACACGCAGGTTTCGTTCGGGGCCGGCCCAAACAACTTCCGAAAGGGCCGCTGCACGAAAGCTTGCACGCCCTGAGCGGTGACGGCGAGGCGCTCTCGCTGCTCTTTTCTTGTGAGGCGTCGTACGCACGCTACGAGCCGAGTAGCGACTGCTACCTGGTGGAGGCGTCCACCACGCCCTGGCGCGAGGGCAAGAGCCTGCTCAGCCTCGACGGCTTCGACTATGACGCCGAGAACCGTCAGGTGATCCAACGGACGCGCGAAGGCGATCGCGAGCTCGAACGCCGTTTTCGCGTCGACACGCTGCAGGCGACGTTCGAGCCCAACCTGTCCACTTTGACGACGCCCTTGGCGGAGGCGTGGCTACAAGCCGAAGCGGCAACGCTTTTGCGCGCGGCGCGGCGCCCACCCTGAGCGCCGCGCCAGGTGCGCCTCACTTCGCGGGTGCCACGCCGAGCTCGCGCAGCAGGGAATCCGCTCGTTCCACCTGGTCCAGGTGCCACAGCAGGTAGCGAACATCGACGTGAATACTCCGCGTATTCGGCAGACTCACCCAATCCGAAGCTACCGAGTCGTACGTGCCGTCGAAGGCCAGTCCCACCAGCTCGCCGCGCGCGTTCAGCGTGGGCGAACCGGAATTCCCATTCGTGATGGTGACGTTCGACAGAAAGTCGAGCGGCACATCACCGAGGGCCGCGTCCACGTAGCTTCCCTTGCGTGATTCCTTGGCAGCGCGCAAGACCCGGTCCGGAACCTCGAACGGCGGAACGCCGCGGTGTTTGGCGACCATCTCGGTCACCGTGGTGAACGCTCGGCCGCCCGCCTTCCCCGCCTCGGGCGTCACCGTGCCGAAACTGATGCGCAATGTACCGTTGGCATCTGGAGGCGTCGTGGCCAACGCAGGTCCGAGCAGCGCTTCCAGATAGAGCGGCTTCAGCAGCAACATTTTACCTGCAAAGCGCTTCCGACGCAGCTCGGCCTCGCGTACCAGCGGCCGCAAACGCACCGCGAGCTGAATCAAGGGGTCGGGGTGGCGCGCGAGCTCGGCGGAAGTTTTGTTCTGGAACAAGTCGAGGCGCACCTTGGCGTCGCTAAGCCGTGTCCCCGCGTAGAGACGCTCGACCGCGCGGCGAATGGTCGTAGCGGTTGGGTCGTTGCCAGCAATCAAGCCCAGCGCGCTCGTTCGCTGCTCGAGGGGGCTCTGCAGGACACGCGTGAGGGCAAGCACCAACACCGTCTCGTCGAGCTTGCGATGGTAGAGGCGGTCCAGCCCTTGGAGCTCGTCACGCAGGTTGCCAACATTGCGCTCCTGGTAATCCGGGTCGCGCTCGGCGTCAGGGCGCGAGCGTTCCTCGGCCATTCGCACGATGCGGACCGCAGCCGACATCAAGCGCGGCATGAGCACTTCCTGCTCCAGGGCCGCGTCGGCTTCCCGCGTCGTGGCGAGCTCTGCAAAGGCGGCTTCCGTCTGCTCGACGACCCAGCCATATCGGGCGGCGAGCTTTCGGCTCTGCGCTAGCCGCTGAAGTAGCCGCTGCTCCTGTAGCCGCTTCTGGTCGAGCAAGCCACTGCTTGCAATCCCCTCGAGCTCGCCGCGATGCTTAGTGCGGTAATTGTCGAAACCCCGGATCCAGCTGACGGCTCGTAGCTTGGCTTCCGCATCGCTGTTGCCCACGGTCTCCAGAGCCGCGACGTATTCGTCGAACAAGCTCAGACGGCGTGGATAGCTCCAGTTGATCACGTCCTCCAGCTCGCGGCGCAGCTTCAGCCGCGACGTGCGGCCCGGGTAGCCGGCAACCAGCACCAGCTCGCCCGTCCGCAAGGGCGAGCTGGCCAAGGGGATGAACTTCTGCGGGCGGTAGGGCACATTGTGCGGGGCGTGATCGGCGGCTTTGCCGTCCGGCGCGACATACGCACGGAACAGCGCGAAATCGCCGCCGTGCCGCGGCCAGCGCCAGTTGTCGACCTCCCCGCCAAAGTTGCCGACGCCGTCGGCAGGCGCGTACACGAGCCGGACGTCGCGCAGCTCCAAACGCTCGATGAGCGCGAATTGCAGGCCCTCGTAGAAGCTCACCAGCTGGCAGCGCACGTTTGGGCGGCCCTTCTCGCAGCGAGCGACCTGCTCCTTTTGCTGCCCCTCGAAAGCCGCGTGGCGCGCGGCGTCGTCGCCCACGGCTGCGAGAGCAGCGCGTACCGCAGCGGTCACATCGTGGATGGCGAGCGTGGTCAGCACACGTGCTGTCGGCCCGCTCCAGCGCTCCTGCGCACGCGACGGCGACAGGAACCCATGCTCAATCAGGTTCTGCTGGGGAGTCGAGTTGTATTCGAGCGCCCGCACTGCGCAGTGGTGATTGGTAGCAACGAGCCCGTCGCTCGAGACGAAGGCCGCGGAGCAGCCGCTGAAATTCACCACGGCCGAGAGCACGTCCGACGTGGGATTGGCCAGCTGCGCAGGATCCATCGTCAGCCCGAGCCGACGCAGCGCCTCCGCTTGTGCGGGCACCTGGCTGGGTAGCCACATCCCAGCCGCCAGCGGAGCTGCGGCAGGTGTGGGTCGCGATGAGGGCGCCGCCGCAGAGCTGGTCGGCGCGGGCAAAGGTACGGCTGAAGGAGCCGAGGCCGCACACCCGAGCAGAGTGCACAACACAAGAGCAGCGGATCGCATGCGCTCCCTTCGTAGCGCAAAAGCAGGCTCGCCGGCGAGCCAGGCGGCGCTCACTCGGAGCAGCAAAGCTCCCCAAGCCGCTCCTGCGCCAGGCCTACCGGAAACCTGGCGGAGGCCCCGGTCGTCGCGCGCGGTTGCACAAACCACTCACAGGCCCGTCGACCGGAAGAGGGAGTGCCGCGCTCTTTACCCTAAAGGGTGGTGTTCCGGAAAACTACGATAGGCGCGCCCCTTAAACTGCGTATCAACTCAGCCGTCGCAATGATCGTCTGAGGACCTCATGTGCTTGAAGAACGGGACTACACCGCGGAAGCTCTCGCATGAGGGCCACCATTGGAGGCTCGAGCTCTACGAGCTGGCCGGTGTAGGACACGGCGTGTATCGGCCGCGCTGTTCGTCGGTGCGGGGCGTACCCGCGATCCTGGCTTACTTGCGCCAGCATCAAACCCGGGCATCGCTTGCGGGGATCACGGCACGCTTGATGGCGCGCTACAGCGACTCCGAATGCACTTTCGAGGCACTCAACGGAGCCTGGATCGCCATCCCACGCGAGCAGGAGCACGCCGGGACGAGCGCGGTCGTCCGCCCCGAGCTCGGATTCCAGCGTCGCGGCGCCCGCTGAGGGCTCATCAGGCGCCGTCGTGCCCGAAGCTCGGGCACAATCGACGGCGTAGCTGAGCCACAATCGTACCTGGGAGCCACCCAGGGGCGGATGGCAAGAGTTCCTTTCAAGAGGCATTACGCCACGCGGAGCTGGCCGTGGTTTAGAAGCACCCTGTACGCCGCAACGTGGGTCCTACTGACGCTGATGCTGCGGGTACAGGTCGCCGCTGCGGAGCAGCCGCATGACGACGAGTGGGAGGCCGTGGAAGCTCGCCCGACAGGCAATACCTTGGTCAGCAACGCAGGCTGGGGCGTGGGTCTGGACGGACAATCCGGGTTCTCCGTCCTGCGCACGGGCGAAGGCGGCGTTGCACGCCTCACCGCTGGCGGGCTCGCGCGCGTGCGTTGGAACCTGCTGCAGGTGGGCGGCTCGTTCGAACGAAGTGAGAGTTACAAGGGCGCGTGGCAATCGCTCGGCGGGTTCGTCGGCGTCTGGCTGCCCTATCGGCGATGGGTTGACTTCGACGTGGCGGCGGGGCTCGCATCGCGCGTCTACCGCAATGCCGACCCCCGCTACGGCGTGAGCGGCTACTCGTTGGTCACGCCCGCTCTGACCTTCCGCGCGGGGATCTCTGACCGTTCGAGCGAGAGCTTGCTCGGCGTTCGCATCGGGGCCGCGCTGGTCGGCACGGTCGACCTGAAGCGGCACCGCCCCGCGTGGCGCTACGAGTTTGCTGCTGCTGAAGGGCAGACACCGCGGGCCGTGACGGGGGTCGGGCAGGTAGGCGGCTTCTCCCTCGGCGTTGTCGTCACCGTGGGTCTCGAGATGCAAGAGCCGCGCTGAGCAGGTTCGTAGCGCGCAGCTTGGTGCTACCAGCCGTGGCCGTCTGCGTCGGCCGAGGAGCCGCGCGCGGGCACGGCTCCTCGGCCCCATCGACCGCCACGAACAGCAGACCCAGTCGCGGTCTTTGATCCGATAAACTTGCGCCGAGCCGAACGCTGATCCCGGTCGAGGACTACGTGACCTCGACCACGATGGCCGTGATGTTGTCCTTGCCCCCGCGAGCGTTGGCCAGGTCGAGCAGGGTCTGCACGCCGGCTTGCCCGCCCTCGCTCATGAGCGCGGGGATCTCGTCCAGCGCCAAATAGCCGTGCAGGCCGTCGCTGCAGAGCATGTAGGAGTCTCCTGGGCTGACTTCCCAGACGCTGGTGTCTACCTGGACGTAGTCACGACTGCCCACCGCCCGCGTGATGACGTTCCGCTGCTTGCTGACGCGCGCTTCCCCCTCCGTGATCAGGCCCTGCTTGAGCTGCCAGGCGATCAGCGTGTGATCTTCGGTTAGCTGCAACGCCTCGTCGCCCCGTATCCGATAGATACGACTATCCCCCACCTGGGCGAGGGCCAGCGAGTCTCCGAAACGCATCATCGCGCTGATCGTCGTCCCCATACCGGCCTTGCCGCGGTCGAGCTCGGCCATGGCAAACAGCAGGTACGTGGCGCCTTGAACCGCGCCCTCCAGCATGCGGCAAGCAGCGCGGGCTTTTTCCTCGGATGGCTCCCCGCCGAAGTCGATGGACTGCTTTCCGCGCCGAACCATACCGAAAATGGTGTCGATCGACTCGCGACTGGCAACCTCACCCGCCGCATGGCCGCCCATCCCGTCAGCCACCACCCAGAGGCCGAGCTGGTCGTCGCATAGATAAGCGTCCTCGTTCATCGCCCGGCGCCGACCGACGTCCGTGCCGCCGTAAGAACGCATCGAGAGGTGACGCTGACCCGCCATATTCGTCATCAGGATACGGGACTTCGCGCAACCGTGGAAGGGTTGCTCGCGAATGCGCAAATGCTGAAGGCAAGTGCCCGACTTCGGAGTATGGTTACCGACATGCGAGCTCGAGCAACGAGCTTTGCCGCGCGAGGCGAAAGTCCGACGCGGGTGGCCCGGCGCGCAGCTGAAGCAGCGCAAGCCGTCGTGCGCCCGAGCGCGGCGCTTATTTTCGTCAGCGGTGTTCTGGGTGGTCGCCTGGCCGACCTTGCCGGACCCTTATCCCACGCGTTACCAGACATACCCGTGCTGGTCGCGAGCGGTCATGGGGTGCTGAGCGAGCGCGGTGAGCTCGAAGGCGAGACCGCCGCGTCAGGGGTGATCTGGAGCGGGGGTAGCAGCGAGGCCGTAGCTGCTGACTCTGCTGAATCCGACGTCGGCGTCGCTCTCGCAAAGGCGCTCGCGCCCCGAGCACGCGGCTCGAGCTCCGCCTTCGTCTTCGCTCGCCCCCGAGGCTTCTCGCCGCAGACGCTGGAGCCCTTGGTGGGGCAACAGCTCGGCGCACTGGTTGGCGGCGGTACCACGGGTGATAGCGGGGTTCTGGTGATGATGCCCGGTCGCCCACCGCAGGTGAGTGATGCCGGGGCGCTCGTTTGCCGCGCCGGCTCGGCGCCGGTGGTCCGTGCGTCAGCAGCGTGCCGCTTGCTCTCGCCCTTGTCTCGCATCACCTCCGTGCGAGGCCCAATGGTGCTCGAGCTCGAAGGACAGACAGCTTTGGAGGCGCTCTCGTCGGCGACGCGCACCTTGACGAACCAGCCGCTGGTCTTCGTGGCGCTCGCCACCGAGGAGGACAATGACGACGGTCGCGCGCCCCTGCTGCTGCGCGGGATTCAGGGGGTCGACCCTGCTCGCCAAGGCGTGTTGGTCTCCGAGGAGGTCCGCCACGGCATGCGCATGGGTTTCGCCGTGCGGGACGCCGCGGCGGCCCGGGTGGACCTTGAAAGCACGGCGCTGCGCGTCGCTCGCGACGCAGCGGGGGCCGCGGCTTGCTTCGGTGTCTACATGAGCTGCGCCGGGCGCGGCAAGGCGTTGTACGGCACCAGCGACGTCGACGTGCGTGTTCTCAAGCATCGCTTCCCCAGCCTGCCTATCGCCGGCATGCATTCTTCCTTCGAAATCGCACCGCACGCTGGCGTTCCTTCGCTCCAACTCTACACGGGCGTGATGGCGCTGTTCACCGCCCCGAGCTGATGCAGCCCTCCCGTTCGCGAGATCTGGGTAAGGCCATCACGCGCTTTGCCACCGCCGATACCGCGCTGGCAGCCATCGTCATCTCGGTCGTCGCACTGATGGTCATCCCGCTG
>DASQDA010001002.1:0-18801 GCA_035634435.1 Polyangiaceae bacterium | reverse complement strand
GTCGACTGGATGGAACGGAGCTGGCTGGGTTCGCTGGTGAGCTGCCTGGTGCTCGCCGGTCTGTTCGCCATGGCCTACTTCGTTGGTGTCCCGTGGGCGGCCGATCTCGTAGCATCCTCCATCAGCATGCAGCAGGAGCGGGAAATTGGCCGCAAGGCCGCGGCTGCCCGGTTCGGCAAGCAACCGTCGTGTCTGCCGCTTGCGCGGCAGCGCGAAGTCGAGACCAGCTTTCAGGAGCTGTCTCGAGGCTTGCCGCTCGCCGCCCACTATCGGCTCGTCTTCGACGGCGCGCAGTACGCGAACGCGTTCGCGTTTCCGGGCGGGACGGTTATCGTCACCGATGGGTTGTTGGAGAAATGTTCCGTCGATGAGGTCGCCGCCATTCTGGCGCACGAGATCGGGCACGTCGAGCATCGCCATGGGTTGCGCCAGGGTTTTCGCAGTTCCGCCCTCGCGCTGCTCCTGGGAACGCTCGCTTCCGAGATGGGCTCGGTCAGCCTGTCGACATCGGGTCTTCCAGGGCTGATTGCCAACACTCGCTACTCGCGTGAGCTCGAGGAGGAAGCTGACGCCTTTGCGATCGCGCTGCTCCTCGCGCACAAGCGCCAGCCGGAGCTTCTGGGTAAGTGCTTGCAGCGGATCTCCCCCTCGGCGGATGAGCCCGGGCCCTGGCACTTCCTCTCGACCCATCCGCACACGGCGGCACGCGCCAAACGCGCTAGCGCGGCGAGCTCGACGGCCCGTGCACGATGAACGCGCGGTCGAGATTTCTCGAGTCGCTTGCGCTCATGCGCCTTTGACGTAACCGAACGCCTCCACGATCTGTCCGTCCCGCCACAGCCTGCGCGATCCTGCCGTCGCGGACCCGGATCAGCGTTACCCCTCGCACCGAGCTCCCGTCGCCGGTGCCGTTTCGGTGGCGCCAGCGATTGATCGCCCGGTCACCGGCGACGACCACGTCCTCGACCTCGAAGGAGCCGTGCGGGTCAGCGACCAGCGCGTGCCAGAAGGCGACGTTTGCCTCGTAGCCTTCGACCCGCAGCCCGTCGGGTGCCGGTTGCGCGGCCTCCATGACGCAATCCCGAGCGACGAGGGCGCGGACCCAGTCGGGTCCTTATGTTCGAATGCCGCAATGAAGTGCCGGACGACCTCGGCTCTGGCGTTGCCTTGCGAGGTCGGTGAATGTGAAATCATATGCGGCGGCCATGCTCGTGTCTCCCGGTTGGTGGCTTTCCCAACATGGGTCATGTGCGCCCCGACGACTTGATTCGGCGTCCGGCTTTGTTTGCAGCGCATGAGCGAGCTTGATCCGCTTCATCTGTGGCTACATCAGCTGTGAACACCAGGCCAAGCGGCTGTTTCTTGCAGGGCTGCCACCGGTGTTCAAGGTGAACCTCCGCCGCGACAAGTCCGGCGAGTGGATCGAAACCACGATCCGGCACCTCGCCTCGGGGCGCGCGCCGGCCCGGGCCGGACGAGGCGCGCTGCTCGCGAAGCTCGCCGAGGCGCTATTCATCGAGACCCTGCGCCGTTACATGGCCGAGCTGCCGCGGCAACGGACCGGTTGGCTGGCTGCCGCGCGTGATGCAGCGGTGGGTCGTGCGCTCGGGGCTGTCCACCGCGAGCCGGCGCGCGCCTGGACGGTCGCATCGCTTGCCCAGCATCCCGTGGAGCTGGCCAGCTCGTTCAGCGTTCAGAAGCGTCCCTCGCGGCAAGTGCGGCGCTGATCTCCGAATGGAGCCTGCGCACAGCGTGCGGTGGAGCAACCAGGGCCGCGCGTTTGCCATTCGCGAGCTCCAGCTCGAGCACGAGCTCGTAGCGGAAGAGCAGCAAGTAGCGGACGTTCGTGTGTAGGCTCGCGCGCCGTAGGTCCGCCAAGCGCAGGCATTCGCGCAGGAACAGCCATGAAATGTCGAGACCCTCCCCCGTCCAACGTGCGCGATGAGGGAACGGCCAGAAACCAATGAAGAACGCAATCAGTGACCACACGCCATATCCAGATGCGGCGCAGAGCGCAACGAGCGGCGTCACGATGCCGACGTGAACGAGGAGGCGGTGGCGCTCGAAAGCGCGGCTCCATCCGCGGAGCATCCACACTGGCGTCGAACGCATGACCGAATCAGCGGTTGCCCTGAACGCCAGGTTCGCTGCAGTCTGCATCGCACCAGCCCACAAGCGCACCCGCTGCGCCACCGATCAGGGCCGGGCACGCAGGTAGTGCAGCGTAGCAGCCGAGGCCCGTCACGACGCCCGCAACGAGCTGAGCGACTCCGAGCGAGGCGATGCAGTCGTTCACGCAGTCGTACTGGGAAGCTTCGTCTACTTCCGCGGGGGCAGTCGCTTCGGCCGCCTGCGCTGGGTTGCCAGGCGGGGCTTCGGGCTCGAGGCAGCTCGCGTGGCTCTGAAACGAGCAGTCAATGCGGTTCGACATACGCACTCGTCGATCACCTGCGCGCACGAGTTGTCACCAAACGAGGCCGCGTGTCATGGGGGCGTGCGCCGCGCGGTCGCGTGCGTGTCGACGTCGCGGGCCAGCTCGGGCGCATCGCCGACGCTCCCGTAACGGAGCGCAGTATAGCGCTGGAGCAGGCGCGCGCCGGCGTCATCGGGAATGCGCGCAGCGAGGCGCTCGATTGGCTCCTCGGGGCGGCGTTCGTGGCCGTCTCGAGCCAGCGTCGTGAGCAGACGCTGGAGAACCGGGAGCGGGGCCGCGTCTTCCGGCACGATCTCGCGCTCGTCGCGCCGGCGCCGCGCGCCCCGCGCGACGAGGACGACGAGCACCGCGACGCCGCCAAGCCAGGCGAGGCTGGTCTGGCGGACGCTGAGGCTCTCGAGCCACTGTGTGAGGTCATCGTAGGCGACGAGCAACGCGTCGAGCGATGACGCGGCGTAGCTGGATTCGTGCTCGAGGTTTTGTGCGAGCGCCTCAGTCGGAGTGGCGTCGCGCGTCGTCCACCCTTGGTCCGGCACCCACGCCTCCACCCAGGAATGGGCGTTCCGATCCCGCACCAGGTAGTACCCGAAAGGGCTGCGTTCGCCCACTCGGTAACCCATCACGATGCGCGTGGGAATGTCGGCGGCGCGCGCGACGAGCGCGAAGGCGGTCGCGAAGTACTCGCAGTGGCCGCGCTTGTCGCGCAGCAGAAAATCGAGCGCTGGGTCGGCCCCTTGTGCGCGATCGAAGCTCCGCGTATAGCGATAGTCCGAAAGTAGCTTGCGCTCGATGGCATCGAGCTTTTCGCCGCTGCTCGTGGCGCCGGCGGTCCAGGCCCGCGCGAGGCCCTGCAGGGGACGCCGCAGCGAGCGAGGCAAGTGCAGGTCGGATGGGCGAGGCGGGGCGATAGGAGCACCGTTGCGGGCGCCACGAACGAATCTGGCGGCGGTGAGGCCCTCCTTCGTCTCGCGCCTCACCGAGCCGAACGTGTCCACGCTGACCTGCGTGGGCAGGGTCACGAGCGAACGTGCGGCGAGTGGGAGGAAAAAGCGATGCGTGCGCGAGGAGACTGCCTCGATGGAGACCGCCTGGGCCGACACCAAAGTGCCGCCGTAGGCCGCTCGTGTGACGCGCTCGGTGTCGGGAGAACGATCCCAGCGTCCGCCCGCGTAGGTATCGAGTGAGACGCCGCGCAGGTAATCCACGCGCGGGCCGCGAACTCTGAGCACGATGCGGTCAGAGTCGAGCAGCTCGTCGAGCGCGCCGAGGTCCATCCGATCCGAAAACCCGACCTGTGGATGCCAGGTGTACGCCGTCGAGCGCACGCGCGTAGTGAGCCACGCGTGCGAGCGGCGGACGCCGTGAGTCGTCACCAGCGCGAGCCCCGCGGCGACCAACACGACTGCGGATGCAACGGCCACGCGTCTCGGGCGGATTCTCCCGGCCCGCCCTGGTTGCTCGCTGTTGCCGAGCACCCACAGGCTCGTGGCGAGGAAGAGCACGACGCAGGCGGTATAGGACCCCGCAGAGGTCCTGCCGCTGGCCATGAGGCTCACGAAGGCGAGCGCCATGGTTGCGAGGCCGCCGCCCCGCGGATCCATCATGAGAGCTCGTGCAGCGGAGGCAAGCAGCATGGCCGCCGCGAACCGCGCCCACGCTTCACCCAGCTCACCGGGCGCGGGCGCGCTAGCCAGCGGCTCGCGCAGCGCGGCGACCAGCACGTAGCCCGTTGCCGCCGCAGCGGCGCTCGTCACCCACTGACGCCCGAGATCGAGCTCCCAGCGCGGCCCGATGGCAACCAGCGCGATGGCAATCAGCGCTAGTATCACTCCGACGTGTGGCGCATTGGCCGCGCTCGCGAGCGCGAAGGCACACACCAGTATCGGCAGCAGAGCGCGAAAGCGATCTTTCACAGTGAGAGTGCCTCGCCCCGGGCGATGGCAGCGAGCGGCACGGTCGTCGTGCTCTCGGTGCGCGCCGGCCGATCGCCGACGATGAAGACGACCGAGCCCACGCCACGCGAGCGGAGCGACGCAACGAAAGCAGCCCTGGATTCGTCCCACCCGACGGCGACGAACACGACCGAAGACAGGCGCTCCAGGTGAGGGGAGAGCCGAGCCAGCACGCGGTCCTTCGCAAAACCTGGTTCTGGCCGAACGACCGCCAAGAGGTCCAGCGCCTGATCGAGGGCACCGAGGCTTCGGCCCAGCGCGAGCTGGGTGACGTGCTGTCCGGTGACGAGCACGTCTATCAGCGCCTCGCCCCGGCACAAGCTCGCGATGACTCCAGCGCAGAGGGAGAGCGCGCCTTCGAGGTGCGCCGGGGTCGCGGCCGTCGCGTCGGTGTCGAGAACGATGCCGATGCGCGTGAAGTATTCCTCTACGTACTCACGCACCATCGGCGATCCGTGCCGCGCCCATGAGCGTGCATGCAGGTCGCGCACGGGATCGCCGGCACGGTAGGGACGGACCCCCAGCAGATCGGTCGAATCGCCGGTGCGAGATGCGCGCGCGACTCCGCCCGGCTGGCGCCGTCGGTTCGGAGGCGTGGTGACGGACAGCACCCGAGCGACCCGCGGCACGACGATGAAACGTGCTGATGCGGTGCACAGCGGAGCCCCCTGCGAGAGCCGGAGGGGAAGCAACTCGACCGCACGAAAGGGATCGAGGTGGTGCTGTCCACGGGCGACGAAGCAGGCGCGGATCACGCACGTTGCCTCGCCGCCACCCGGTAGCTGCACGACAGGCGAAGTCCCGCCGCGAAACGAACCATCCCACGGCAAAAGCGGTGGTTCCCAGCGCACCGCCGAGTGCTCTCGCTGGCCTTCGTTGTGGAGCGACAGAGTGATGGCGACCTCGTGTCCGACGGTGACGCGCCGCGGCACGCTGATCCGGGCCGCCACGCCGGCGAGACGGTAGCCCGGTGTGAACAGCAACGCCGCAACGAGCAGCGACGCCGTCGTGAACACGAGCACGTGCGTCTGCGTGCGGCCGAGATCAGCGCTGAACAGCCCGGCGACGCAGGTCATTGCCAGGAGCACGCGCCCTTCGCGCGACAGGCGTGCGAACAGGGTCAACGAGCGTGCCAGGCCGCGGGCAAGCCCCGTCTTCCGCAGGCGGTCGCGCTCGGACGAGGTCGCCGGGATGAGCACGTGGTTGAGGCGCGCGAGGTCTACCTTCAAAGCGGCACACGAATGGTTTGCACGAGGTCGCTCAACACTCTTTCGACGCCGCGCCCCCCGTAGCGTGCCTCGGGAGTGAGGGCGATGCGATGCCCGAGCACCGGCCCGCAGAGGGCCTGAACGTCATCCGGGGTGACGTAGCCACGGCCGTTCGCGTAAGCGCGCGCTTGCGACGCTCGAAAGAGCGACAGCGTACCGCGCGGGCTCGCCCCGAGCGCGACGTCGTGGTGCTGGCGGGTGGCGGCGGTGATCGAGAGCAGGTAGCGGCCGACGGCTGGCTTCACCTCCACGTCCCGCACGGCCCGCTGAATCGCGGCTAGATCTTCACCGCTCGCGATTGCGTCCAGCGTCTGGAGCGGATCGTCGTGCTGGCGTGCGTAGAGCATCGAAAGCTCCGCCTCCTCGGCTGGGTACCCGAGGCCAATGCGCACCAGGAAGCGGTCGAGCTGGGCTTCGGGCAGCGGGTAGGTTCCCGAAAATTCGTGCGGGTTCTGCGTCGCAAAAACCAGGAAAGGCGGCGCGAGAGGGTAGGTCGTCCCGTCGACGGTCACTTGCGCCTCGCTCATCGCCTCGAGCAGGGCAGACTGCGTGCGCGGTGACGCCCGGTTGATCTCGTCGGCAAGCAAGACGTTCGTGAAGATCGGTCCGCGCTGGAACGTGAACGAGCCGAGGCGCGGATCGAGCACGAGCGAGCCGAGAATGTCGGACGGCAGCAGATCCGGGGTGAACTGCACGCGCGAGAAACCAATCTGAAAAACGCGCGCGAGCGCCTTCGCCAGCGTCGTCTTGCCCACCCCCGGCACGTCTTCGACGAGCACGTGTCCTCCCGCGAGCACAGCGACCAGTAGCAACTCGACCGCCTCGGGCTTGCCTTGAATGACGCGTCCCACCGCCTGGCGGATGCGATCCAGAACCAATTGGTGAGCGTCGCGAAGGCTGAGGTCGGAGGAGACGCGCAGAGAAGCAGGAGCGACAAGGCTGGCGAGCACGACCGCCAAGGGTAGCGCAAAAACCATGAAGGGAAGCGGCTCGCCTGGTCTCGTGCGAAAGGCGCTAGTGACTACATGTAGGCCGGCGGCATTCGACAGCGACTGCGGCCCAACGTCACTGGCGCACGAACCGCCAGGCCTCTGCGAGCCGTTCGCGCGGCCGATCTTCGATGGGGTCTGAATGCGCGACGAGGATGCGCTCCAGCGGCAGCTTGGCGAGCTCGTCTAGCGACTGATGTACGAGCGGTCCGCCGTCGGTATGCCAACGCACATCCGGCGGCGCCTTGTAGCGCTGATACTGGCCAAACACACGGGAGGCCCAGCGCCACGTCCAGTGATCTGCGGGGCAGCCGCACATCATCAGGTCAGCGCCAATCAGCGTGCGTGTCTTGGTGTGAAAGAACAGCGTCTCATCCAGAAAGGGGACACCTCGGAGCGCCACGGGTGACAGCTCCGACAGCAGAGAGGGTAGGCGCTGGTCGTCGATCGCCACGTCCAAGGCAATGCTCTGGTTCCTCAACTTGACCGATGTGGGCCCGATGAGCTGCGCATTGGGGTAGCGCGCCTTCATGGAGGCCGCATGGAGGTGGTGATACTGATTGGGTACTACCACCCAGCTCACTTGCCCCAAGCGGTCTAGCTCGGCGCAAAGGTGCGGAGTGGGCTCGCTGGCGCTGTGTACCCACAGCTTGTCGTCGGCTAGCTGGACGACCGTCATTCGCGAGCGCAGGCGGACGCCGCTGAACCAAAGATTGCGTTCGCCTATCCAAATACCACCCGGAGAAATCTCCTCCATCGCAGGCGTGTTCGAGCTCATGCGCGCTTCCGTTGCGGGGCTGCTAGCACGAGCCGCACACCGAGCAAACCGGTCCCCGATGGGCTGCGTGCGCCGACGCCCACGAACGCGGTCGAGCCGCTGTTCCATACTCTAGCGAATGGCCTCGACGCTGACCCCGAGTCGCTCCGCGTACAGGCTCAGCGTGCGCTGCCAGGCTGGGCGGGCCTGACAGCGCTCGTAGTACGCTTTGGTCCCCGGGAAAGGGTCCATCAGGTCGGTCTTGCGGATGCCGCGCAGGACGCCGGCCATCAGGATGTCGGCGACCGTGAAGTCGTCGCACGCTATCCACTCGCGGCCTTGGAGGCGGCGCTCGAGGCCGGCAAGCCAGCGGCGGGCGATGTTGGGGACCTCGACGTGCAGCTTGTCGGCGGCCTTGCCGCTGTCGAATATCCCGATGAGGTCGATACAAAGCAGGGTCGGAAGGACGGTGCTCACCGCGGCAAAGCACCACTGAACGACGCGCGTGCGGCCCTGGACGTCGCGGGGGATCAGCTTTTCGGCCTTCTCCGCCACATAGAGCACCACGGCTGCCGACTCGGCCACCACGAAGCCGTCGTCCTCGATGACCGGCGCCTGACCGAAGGGGCTGATCCGGCGATACGCGTCGCTGTCGAGCTCACCACCGGTGTGATCGAGCGCGTGGACGCGATAGCGTAGCCCGGTCTCCTCGAGCGCCCACTGCGCCCAAAGGTCTTTCGTCTCGCCAACCCCCTCGGGGAAGATGCGTCCAAAGCCGTAGAGTGTGATCATGTCGTCCTCGATCGTCCGCGATCTGCTTGCGACCATTATTCGTCTATCTCGGCCTCGACGAGCTGACCCAGCAACGTGAGTGACTGTTGCCACCCCAAGTAGCAACCCTCGGTGGGGATTGCGCTGGGTATGCCATCCTGCACGATCGTCAGCTCCGTGCCGACGGACACCGCCTTGAGCGATATGGTCGTTTGCATCTGACCGGGCAGGTTGGGGTCGTCGAACTTGTCGGTGTGACGAATGCGCTCGTTGGGCACGAGCTCGAGGAACTCACCCCCGAATGAATGGCTGTGCCCGGTCGTGAAGTTCGTGAAGGACATCCTGTAGGTACCGCCCACCTCCGCCTTCAGGTGGTGGACCTTGCCGGTGAAGCCATGCGGCGGCAGCCATTTCGCCATTGCTTCCGCATTGAGGAACGCTTGGTAGATGCGCTCGGCTGGTGCACGAAGCACTCGGTGAAGCTTGACGGTATTGTCGGTCATGTCCTGTTCTCCTCGCTGGATGTGCGTCGTCGCGGAGACCGGCAGTCAACCGCCGGCATCTACGAGGCGACGAACGATAACTGGCGAGATCGACAGGCGTCGCCGCTTTTCCAAGCCGAACGCTGAAAACCCCCGAGTGGACCCGCCGGCCCGCCAGACTGCGTCACGAGTTGCCGGTACTGGGGCGTCGGCCCTGCCACAAGGATCGCGATGGACACGAGCACTTGCCGGGCGGGTTCGGGTGCGGCATTTTCCGGACGCGCGCGGCTCGAGCTGCTTCGGGGCAGCGTCCTATCTGACGACACGGGAGCGACTCAACGCCACGAGCTCGGACGCGCGGGGTCCTAGCGTCTCATCCCTCTACTCTCGCTAGCGTCAACGCGAGGCGCGCTGCTGGCTAGCCATGCGGTCGAACGCATCGCGCGCTCTCATGACCTCCGCACGATGTCCTTGGGCCCACCCTGCTAGGGTGCTGACGGGCTCCAGGAGCGACTGCCCAAGCCTCGTCAGCGCGTAGTTCACTTGCCGCGGGTTCGTCGGATAGACCGTCCGCTGGACGAGGCCGTCGCGCTCGAGACCGCGAAGGGTGGAGGTGAGCATCCGGTGCGAGATGCCATCGATGGTGCGCCTCAGCTCGCTGAAGCGCATCGTCGCCTCGCCGAGCAGGACGACGACCAAGACGCTCCATTTGTCCCCGACGCGGTTCAAGATCTCCCGCGTAGCGCCGCAGTCGGCGTCGAACCCACCGGTGAGCTTGCCGTTTGCAGGTAACTTCAAAGTGCCTCCTTCTCGTCATCGGCTGGCGGTGCGTAGGCTCACGTTGGTCGCAGACCGCTATGTCGCTTCCGGAGACTCACCATGACCACCACGAGCAAGCAACCCCGCACCGCGCAGCCGCCCAAGGGACTCAACACCGCCCTGTGGATCGTGCAAGGGCTCCTCGATCTCACCTTCGTCGGCACCGGCGTCTGGAAGCTGGTCACCCCGATACCCGAGCTCGCGGCCGAGATGCCGTGGATGGGACAGGTGTCCCCCAGCTTCCTTCAGGCTACCGCCGCCCTCGACATTCTCGTCGGCCTCGGCGTGCTGCTGCCATCCCTTACGCGCATCCGGCCGCGGCTGGCCGTGGTTAGCGCGCTTGGCTGCGTGGCGCTTATGGCGGGGGCCATCGTCTTTCACGCCTCGCGGGGGGAGCTGGCGAAGACACCGTTCAACTTCTTGCTGGCGGCACTTGCGGGCTTCGTCGCGTGGGGGCGCCACCGTAAGGTTCCGATCGAGAGCTGATGTTTCCTGGCTGACGAAGAGTCGCGCAGCAGGGCCAGCGGCCCGATCACCCATTGCCACCGGGGGGACGAGGCGACTCGGACGCTCGACGACGGAATACTTCCCTTGGAAGTGGTGCTGACCGCCGGCTTTGTTCAGCCCGGAGTGGGTGAGCAACAACCCATGCGGCGCGGCGTCATATGCCGAGAGCCGCGCGCCGTGATCGCTGCAGCGGTGCGCTGTCCCAGCTCGAGGGGAACTGACGCATCGCGGTTAGCGTGGATCACGGCGATCGAGTCGTTCTTTCCTGCCGACGCGCCGACGGCCGAGGTTCTGAAGCACATTTCACGCGGAGAAGCACCGCTCTCCGAGCCCATGGCCTGAGCGGCTAATGCCGGACCTCGGGCGGTGCTAGCCTCGGAGCATGGGCGCCTTCGACAAACGACGCGAGGAGATCAAGGTCATCGTTAGCCAGGGCCGAGCTGCCGCGCTCCGCGCTGGCGAGCGCCTGCTAGGCGAGATCAAGGACGCGGTCGACCCGGCGTCGGCGCTCACCAAGGCGGACGGATCGACCCTCGCAAACGAGGGACCGGAACCCCCTATCGTCGCGCGGTTGGTGGTGGAGATCCGCTCCGATGGCAGCCGCACTATCGCACGTGGCGCCCTCGAGGACGCCATCACGGACCAGAAGGTGGCGATCAAGGCCGAGGGCACTACCCCCGCGCAGCTCGCCAGCTCCCTCGCGCGCACTCTGGTCACGTTGCCACTCTTCGCAGCCAAGATGGCCCAGAGAGCTCGGCAGTCCGGTGACGATCGCCAGCGGGAGATCGCGCCGACAAAGTCGGACAAGCGCTGAACGCGAGCGCCTGCGGTGCATACGCGTAGAAGCCAGGGCGTTGCGTGGACCGGCGGTTCTAGGGCTGTACGCTCTGACCGCGCTTCGCGGGTGTACTTCGCGGCGTCGTGAGCACATTCGTGGGCACCTAAACCAGGCGCCGCAGTCAGTTTGCGCAGGCCCCGGCAGCTTGATTCTGAGTCAGCCGCCCCACAGGCGGCGTCCCTCGGCCGCCTGGCCCGGCACGTTCAAGTGCGTCGGAACGAGCGTGCGATTCCGCGGAATGAGCGTTCACGTGTTTTCGGAACCAGCGTTCGAGTGCGTCTGGGAAGCGCACTCGAACGCAATCCGAGCTCCAAGCAATATGTTTCACACTTGACTCGAGCGAGTCCCTCTCAACGATCTCCGTGCGATCACGTACTGTTCCGGCAATTGGCGGGGCACCCACGGAAACCACGTCCTTGTGTTTGCCGCTACCGTGGCGCAAGGTGCTACGTGCTCGCCGACTTCGTCACATCGAATCGAATCGCCATCATCGAGGGTGCGCGAGCGCGGGTCGCCGCCCGCACGTATCCCATCCCGAGCCAAGTCGAGCTTTCGCACGGAATCCCGGTCTTCTTGGACCAACTGGTGGACGCGCTGCACCTGGCGGAGTCGAGCGGTGTGATCGCCCACGAGGAGATTGCGAAGACCGCCGGCCTGCACGGGCACGACTTGTTCCGGATGGGGCTGTCAATTGCCCAGGTCGTCCATGATTACGGAGACGTCTGCCAGACGGTCACCGAGTTGGCCACCCGACAGAACGCGCGCATTCCTGGCGATGAGTTTCAGACGCTCAACCTTTGCCTCGACGATGCGATTGCAGGAGCGGTGACGGAGTATGCCCGTCAACGTGAACGCACGATCGTGGATGAGGGAGCCGAGCGCCTCGGGATACTCGCGCACGAGCTGCGTAATCTTCTCAACTCCGCAATGCTTTCCTTCGACAGCATCAAGAGGGGTCGTGTCTCTCTAGGTGGTAGCACGGCCCTGATTCATGGTCGGAGCCTGCTAGGGTTGCGCGACCTCATTGATCGATCGCTGGCCGAGGTACGCCTGGACGCAGGCGTTGAGCATGTCGAACGGATCTCGGTGGCTGAGTTCATCGAAGAGATCGAGATTGGCGCCGTGCTGCAGGCGCAGGCGCGCGGTCTGCATCTTGCGGTCATAGCCGTCGATCGCGCGTTGACCATCGAGGGCGATCGACCGCTCCTCGTGGCGACTGTCTCCAACCTTCTGCAGAACGCGTTCAAGTTCACCACCCGCAAAGACGGTCACGTGTCGTTGACGACGCGAGCAACCGCCGACCGCGTCTACTTCGACATCGAGGATGAGTGTGGCGGCTTGCCGCCTGGGAAGGCTGAGGATCTGTTCCGTCCATTCGAACAGCGGGGCTCCGATCGTCGCGGTCTCGGACTTGGACTTGCCATTTGCCTCCGGGCTGCCAAGGCGAACGGGGGTGAACTCCACGTGCGCGACCTCCCCGGCAAAGGATGCGTCTTCACGCTCGATCTACCCAGGAAGCCGCCGCCACCTCTTGCTCTCGTGAGCGGCGGGAAGGCCGCCGAACAATCCGCGAGCGCCTCGCCACCGGCCGCAAGCGGCGCCGGTGGGTCTTCTCCGATGGCGCGGCGTGTACGCTGAAGTGGCCACCTCCTGCTCGTCGAAGCAATAACACTGTGAAGGTTGCCTCTTCGAGCTTGCAGAATCGGGCCGGCGATCCCCGGGGGCGCATTTCGCCGGCAATTCGCAGCGCGGCCATCCCTGCTTCATTGCGGAGCGCGAACAGAGCACGGAATGCATCGCCGTGGCTTACGTTGAATCGCTGCGCGCGACCGAAGGAGCTTGCGAATTGCTCATTATCGCAGTCGATCCACGGTATCAGAGCAACGGCCGGGGCGCCGCCCTTCTCCGTCAGGTTGAAGCTCGGCTCGTGGAGCAAGGTCAGCGGCTTCTTCTGGTGCAGACCTCCGGGGACGATGGCTACGCGCGCACACGTTTTACACGCGGTGCGGGTACGACCAGGCAGCCCGTGTGCAGGACTACTACGCGGTCGGTGTTGATATCGTGATGTTTCGGAAAAGCTTGGGCGTCTCGCTGTCTCAAGCGTCACCCTTGGCCAGCGGCGCAAACTTCGCTACGTAGGCATCGACGGACACCTTTGCCCGCGTGCGTTTGGATGACATCGAGCGGACCTTACCGTAGATGGCTCGCTCCGGCCAAGGACGGTCGTAGCGACCGAGTGTCCAGAGGTATCCCGCGTACGAATTTGGATTGCGCCCGTCAAGAGACCAGCGGTTCATGATGTGAATCATCGTGCCGAGAGCCTCGCGCGGCGTCCTCGACCACTCGAGGATTTTCTTGCCCCAGAGCATGCGCAGGTAGTTGTGGTACCAGCCCTCGCGTCTCAGCTGCCGCTGCGCGGCATTCCAGAGCTCGTCGTGCGTTCGCGCACCTTCGAACGCGGCGCGCGTGTAGACGTGCGAGCGAGGATCGCGAGCGTGCGCCTCCAGAGTCGCGCGCGCCCACTCAGGCAAAGACTCATACTGGTCGTAGTCGTGCGGTCTCTTCGCGCAGGTGTTGTAAGAGAGCTCGCGCCAGACGACGATCTGGTCGAGGAAGGCTTCCGCGCTCTCACTCATCCCCCAGAAGCCCCGGCGCGCGCCGTTGGCGCGGTCGCCCAGCTGAATCGGCGACCATTGCTCGGCATCGGCGACAGCGGCAAAAACCTCATGCGCTGAGATATGTCCGAAGTGTAGGTACGGCGAGAGTCGGCTCGTGCCGTCGATGGAAGGCTCGTTGTGGTGTGCGGCATAGCCCGCTAGCCGGTTCGACACGAAGCTTCGCAGCGCGCGACGTCCGACTTCAGCTCCGCCGCGCAGGGTCACCGGTGGTACTTCATGGTCGATCGGCAAACGTGCGAGCTCCGCTGCGTCTCCCGCGAGAAGCTTCTTGGAAGCGCGCGGCCAGCGTTCGACGACGTGCTGTGGCACAGGATAGAATGCGACGCTCGAACGCTCCGACAGGGGCTTTGCTAGCGGAAGCTCCTCGACATGGCTGCGCAGCGCCTTCTGCGCGTAGCGCCGAAAGTGCGCCGCGGCGTAGAAGTCACGCCCGGTCCCGGCGAGGGGAAGGAGCCCATTGCTGTCGACCACCTCTAGGAGCACGTCCAGACGCTCGGCCGCAACCGCGACCATGCGTGGAAGGAAGAAACAGGGGAACTCGTCGGTGACGACGACACAGGCTCGAGAGGCGAGCTCAGCGAGCAGGCCCTGACCCGCGCCCCGCGTCGGCTCCACATAAGGGTAGTAGCTGACCCCCGCTTTGCCGAAGCTCTGCTCATTGTCGGACATTCCGTCGAGAACGAAACGGTGAAGACGGTCCGAGGCCCAAGGGTAACCAACGCGAAGGGCCTCGAACACAAGGAGTGGCTTGCCGAGGGCGCGCGCCAAGGCGCAGGCGCGGTCGAGCGCGAAGTTGAAGCGCGGTCGGCGAGCTGCAATCATCCAGTAGAGAACGAGCTCCTGCTCGGGCAAAACAGAGCGGTCGTTGGCGCGGCGAATCCGCGACGCAGGAGCTCCGCCGATGTTCTTCAAGTTCAACATGCTCATCGTATTGCTCTATCGGGAACCCCACGCGCAAGCGCCGGTCCACGAATGCTGAACAGGAGCAAACTATCACCGAAGCAGCTCGAAAAGGCACTGCTTGCCCTGCTCACGGAGCGCGGAACGGCGACCGCGTGTCCTTCCGAAGTGGCTCGCGCGCTGGACCCGGAGAACTGGCGAGCACTGATGGAGCCAGTTCGATGTGCCGCAGGGCGCTTGCAGGAGCGTGGCAAAGTTGACGTTTACCAGCGTGGACGGCCGGTCGCGCTCGCTGACGCGCACGGTCCGATTCGTCTCCGCGCGGCGGCCGTGAAGGATGTGGACTACCGCGCCGAGCCCCACCGCTACCGGGTCGGGCGTGGCGAACAGGGAGTGCTCACGGTGCAGCCCTATAAAGACGAGCTGCTGCCGTTATGGCGCTTCGCAACTCCGGCACAGGCAAAGCGCTCCGCGGCAGCGATCTGGAAGAAGTTCGTCGAGTACGGGCGAGCCGCGGACTTCGTCGGGATGGACATGGCGCGAAAATACCTCCAGATGGGATACACGCGTAGTCGCCGGTACGCCAACCACCCGGGCGGCAGGAAGTATGCGGAGGGCACGCGCGCTGAGCGACCGCGCACGAACGACCCCCAAAAAGCCGCAGCCGCCGAGATCTTCTGCACGTACTGGCAACGGGCCCTGAAGAACCCCCGTTACCTGGTCTTACGGCGCTATCACGAAACGCCAGCCGGGGATGCTTCCGAGGGCAGCAAGGAGAGACCAGACCAACGCGCAGAGACGCGTGCGGGGTGATGGTTCAAGCAAAAGGTAGTGGGGAGCGTCCCCGATACGCGCTGCGCGCTCGCAGCACTCTGTCAGCGGCCACCTCGCTCCAGCCGGAAGCTCTCGAGACGAGCGGCAAGCTCGTGGGGACAGGAGAGAGCCGGGCAATGGCCGCTATCGATTTCGTCAGGCTCGATGCCAAGGCGAGCGCTCACAACGCCGCGCAGCCAGGCGGAGGGGAACAAGCGATCGCGCGAGCAGAGAAGGAACCGCACCGGAACTTCGGGCCAGGCTTCGAGGGGCCACGGCTCGTCGGCGATGCGTTCCGCCTGCGGCCGCCCCCGCGCGAGCGCTTGCTCCGCCAGCTCGCGCGGTACGTCGTGGTAGAAGAGCGCGATCGGATCGGATGCGTCCGCCTTGCGCTGGGCGTCGATGTTGCGCTGCGCCTCTGCGTAACCCGTGTTTTCCCAATACTGGTTGGCGGTCTCTCCAGGCTGCGGGATCATTGCCGCCACGAGGACGAGCAGCTCGGCGGGCTTGCGGCTGCAGACGATCGGAGCAACGAAAGCGCCGAGCGATTGCGCGACGACGACGAGACTCTCGCGGCTCCCGATCGCCTCGCACACGGCGTCGGCATAATCGGACCATCCAGCAGACTCATCGTCGCAAGGCAGGTCGACCGTCACGACCGTCACGACCTCGCGCCTGCAGAGCAGCCGACACCAAGTGCCAGTACCATGCAACGTCGCCAGCTCCGTTAATGAGCACGTAGGTCATGCCTGCCGGTTTTAGTGCATGCTGGGTAGAATGCCATCTCGGCACCGCTGCCGGAGCGTAACGTCACCTTCAGGTTCAAACATGACCAGCACGAGCACGCGACCCACCACCCCGCAACGGCCAAGCGCATCAACAGCGCCCTCTGGAGTGTTCAGGGAAGGTCTGCTGGTCAACGCTAGTGCTAGATGCGGGGATGCGGAGCACGACCCCGCTCTGGTCGTAAGCGGCCTTCGCTGCGCGGTGCAGAAAGCACGTTCGTTTCCTGGCGCCTAGCTCCGCCCGAACGCGATGAGCTCCTCGTTCAACCGCCCGGAGTGGCTGAGGAACAGCCCATGCGGCGCGCCGTCATACACCGAGAGCCGCGCGCCCTTGATGGCTGCAGCGGTGCGCCGCCCCAGCTCGAGGGGCACCGACGCATCGCGGTTGCCGTGGATCACGAGGACGGGGCGATCGATGGCCGCAAGGTCCGGGCGGAGATCGGCCGTCACCGATACGCGGCTGGTCGCCAGCGCAACATCCAAGTGCGTCGCCAGCAGGAGCCCGACGGCCCAGGACATCATCGCGGGTGAGGTCTCTGACGTGAAGAATGGCTGGCGATTCGCTTCAACCCAGGCCGCAAAGTCCGTCCTCCAGCTCGCCCACTGCCGCTGGAACATCTCGAGGGGCACGCCGTCGGGGTTGTCCGGCGTGCGCAGGACCAGAGGCGTGAGCGGTGCGATGAGCGCGACGCGGGCGACCCGCCGTGAGCCGTGACGAGCGAAGTAGCGCACGATTTCAGCGCACCCCATGGAATGGCCTACGAGGGTGACGCCCTGCAGATCGTGGTGGGCCATCACAGCCTCCAGATCATCTGTCAGGGTGTCGTAGTCGTAGCCTGCGGCGGCTGGACTGGAGCGGCCGTGGCCGCGACGATCGTAGGTGATGCAGCGATGTCCCGCGTCTACCAGCGGCCCGGTCTGGTGCTGCCACATCTGGCTCGAGAGTCCCCAGCCGTGCACGAGCACCACCGGCGCGCCAGCACCTACGTCGCGGCAAAACAGGGTCTCGCCGTCGTCGGCCGTTACGAACGGTGCAATGCGTCTCGGCGGACGAGCAATAGGGTGGAGGTCGCGAGTGACGATGTCGTTCGAATTTGCGTCGTGCATACCGGGCAAGCTAAGCCCTGCTCGCGGCGACCGCGATTACCTGGCGGGTTGGTTTCGCATTACCTGACGGGTAATGGCGGGGCCAGCGCCGCCTCGCTAGGCTGCCGTGATGCAGAAGCAGACACCCTCCGTCGGGCAGCTCTTGCGGATGTGGCGCGAGCACCGACGCCTGAGTCAGCTTGCGCTTTCGCTGGATGCGGGGGTGTCAGCGAAGCACATCAGCTTCCTCGAGTCCGGGCGCGCCGCGCCGAGCAAGGCGATGGTGCTGACGCTCGCCGAGGTCCTCAGCTTGCCACTGCGCGCGCGCAACGATCTGTTTCTCGCCGCAGGCCTCGCGCCAATGTATCCACAGCATGGGCTCGACGACCCGGAGCTCGCGAGCGCGCGGCGGGCGATCGAGACGGTGCTTCGCGCGCACGAGCCGTCGCCCGCCATAGCGGTGGACCGACACTGGAACCTCGTTACCGCGAACCGCGCCTTTGCGCCGCTGGTCGCGGGACTCGGCGCGGCGGTTCTTGCCCCTCCCGTGAACGTGCTGCGCCTCAGCTTACGCGACGATGGTCTTGCGCCGCGCATCGTGAACCTGGAGGAGTGGCGCGAGCACGTCTTACGTCGCCTGCGGCATCAGATTCAGAGCTGCGCCGACCCCGTGCTGCGATCGCTCTATGCCGAGCTCGGCGGGCGGTCGTCTTCGACGCCCGAGCTGCGCCTGCACGGCGACCTGGTTGCGATGTTGCGCCTGCGCAGCGGCGAGGTTGTGTTGTCCTTCGTCACCACCACCACGGTGCTCGGCACCCCAAACGACGTCGCCTTGTCCGAGCTGGCAATCGAGTCGTTCTTCCCCGCGGACGCAGCGACGGCCGAGGCGCTTAAGCGCGTTTCCCGCTAAGAGGGACCGGTGCCTCAGCGCCATGGCGTGAGCGGCTAATGCTCGACCCCGGGGGGTGCCAACCTCGGACAAGCGCTGAACGCGAGCGCCCAGTTGGACGTCCCGACGAGAGCGGCCGGCGGCGGGCACGTCTCTGGCGACTTGGGCCCGGCAGCAGCGCCACTCAGTTCGCGCAGGCCCCAACGGCGGAGATGCCGGTTCCAGCGGCGTTCGCCCGACAGGCGTTGTCATAAGACTTACCGTCACAGCCGCACACGGGCTCGTGAAGCTCGGGACAAGGCTGACAGGGTCGTTGCCTGCAGGTTGATTCTGAGTCAGCTGCGCCACACGCCGCAGGCGGCTCGTACGCGCAGTATTCCGAAGCCGTGCAGGTGTTGCCCGCGCTGCCGCCGCAGGCAGGCGCCTTGCAGCAAAAGCCGCCATGATGCGCGTTCAACCAGCCGAGAGCGACGCCGGTCCGACATTGGTCGCGAACAGTAAGAGACACGCGTCCCGAGGGCATCGGCCAAGGATTGAACACTGGCAGACCTCCGTCAGCGTCGCACTCGGCGGGTAGATACACTCGGGTGGCGCCGCGTAGCGACTCGGATGCCTGGTAGCAGGTGTAGCCCTCCTGGCAGTCGGCCCCGGGGGCGATCTCGCTGAAAGGTGGAGGACAGCTCGTGACGGAGTTTCGCGCGCAGTACCTGCCGTCCGGCAGAAGCATGCACGTGGCGTCGTCCTGCAGACAGTCCGCCGCCGTGCCGACGATCGTTCCCTCCTCGCAGCTCGTTGCGTGCGTGGACGAGCCCTCGTCCCGCGCGCCCGGCGTG
>DASQDA010001001.1:0-4629 GCA_035634435.1 Polyangiaceae bacterium | reverse complement strand
TCGAACCCCACATTGCTATTGAATCGCCGAACATGCCGAAGCCTTGCAGCACAGCATCGCCGCCTGGGAAGGGTGCCCAGCCCGCGGTGGGACCGGTCCGGTGGAGGATGAACGTGCCCGGCCCCGTGGTTCTATTGTGGGAACCGATAGCCAGCCAGCTGCCGCTAAGAGCGACCGCTCCCTCAATGAACGCAAAGCCATCCTCAGCCTCCAAGGGACTTTCATCGTCTTCGGTCCAGGTCCCATTGGCCAGCCGCGTGTACGTATGAAGTTGATTGAAGTTGTCACTCGCAGCTGCGGCGTAGCTCGTGGAGACGGCGACGGCAGCGCCGAGTCCGCTCGCTGGGAAAGCGGGGCCGAACGCGGTCCTTTGCTCCTGCCATGCTGATGGGCCCCGGCCGTAGAAGTGCAGAGTCCCGCTCGTGTCCTCAAATTGGGCACCGATGAGCAGTGTGGTTTCGTCCAATGTGAGGCTCGCCCCGAGAGCGCCAGCGCCCGTCAGCCGCCGCATGGGTAACTCATTCCACTCACCGGGCGAAACTCGTTGGAACGTGTGTACAGATCCAGCGCCGTCATTCGACTCTGGGGCGCCTACCACGAGTAGATCCCCTTGCACGGCGACGGCTTCGCCGAAGCGCCGGACCGCAACGTCAGCGGCAGAGATCCGCAAGGGTTCCCTGCGGCGAATTACTAGGTAGTAGGTCACTGCCTCGTCCTCACCTCGGACCTCAACCTCGACAGAATTATCGCCTGGCTGCAGGTTGATAACAGCACTCGAGGCGGGTCTAGGTGTGCCGTCTACGATGACGATCGATCCCTCATTCGCGGTCAGATCGAGTCTCAGCTGAGTCAGCCAAAAGCTCGTCTCAATCTCGTAGGTGAGATGCTCCGGCGAGAACGAGGGCACCATGGCAGTAACCAGCGTCTGCTCCATGGGGCGCTGCGCCAAGGGAACGAGTCCTGTCAGCCTCGGAGGACAAGGCTCGCCGGAGCACCCGCACTCTTCGCCGCTCCCACTGCAGCCGGCGGCACCCGATAAGCCCGCCTGCGGAGCACCGCCTTCACCTTGCTCGATCCCGCTACCGGCTCCCTCCCCGCCGGCAGCGTCCGTGCTGCCGCCCGCTTGTTGAGAGGGTGTACGACCAGCATCGCCTCCACTGCCTTTTGCTGCGCCACCGACCCCACCTGCAACCCCACTACCGCCGCTCGATGCACCGCCGACTGCCGCGCCTCCCACAGAGGCGCGGTCCGCGCCGTCGTCTCTGTAGGAGTAATCGTCTTTGCCAACGCTGCAGGCGAGCGCCAGGCAAATGCCGGGAAGTACCTCGCGGGCGTGCCTGTACATGAACGAACGCGTCTGGTGCACGCGCGCGGCGACGTACGCGGAGGTGCGACCGGATTTCATCGACGGAGGCTATGCGAAAGCCCGGATGCTGTCCAGGCGCGCACGGTCATGTTCGCCTCGCCCCTGAGCACCTGTGGACCTGTGCCGGAGCGCTTCCATGTGGCGCCTGCCGCAACTCGGTACGCCGCCGTGCTCCCGCTGCTTCGACGCACGCGATGTGTTTTTCAAGGAACGCTCGCCTCCTAGTGGCTCAGCTGATTACTGCTTGGGATCGTTGCTGATGGCCTGGGGTAGCGCGATAGCAGGACTCGCGCGGCGTGCGCGACGATTATACGCTCGGCCTCAGCGTGACTTGCGCGGAGGCAAAACTCATCCCCTGGTTGGCTGCTTGTTGCCTGGCGTTAAGCTGCCGCGCGGGAGATCCGACGCGTGCTGGTGCTGGTGCGGGCGCCGGTCCACCGCTCGGGAAGGCGCGCGGGGAGCGCCGCGTCGAGGGTCGCAAGCGGCACCGCCGGAGCCACCACGAGCCCTCCAGCCGTCGCGGCTGCAGCACCTGCGAAAGTGTTGCCGAAGCTGAAGCCGATCCGCTCGAAACCTTTCCGGAAGGAATCGACGAGGCCACCGTGTGCGAAGCCATCGATTCGACGGAGCCCGACCTGTGGGTGCGCTTTGGGCATATCATCCCGCCCGACATCGAGGGGTCCATCTACATCGTTGAAACGGGACCGGAGTCGAAAGACAAGCTCTACCGCTACATCAGTCGGGACTACGTCTGGGGCTATGATTCTCAGCAAGCCAGCTGTCGCGGCAACCTGACGCTGCTCTACATCCGGAAGATGTTCGAGGAGTCCGTGGTCGACGGCAGACCTTTCGGTCGCAAGCACCTCAGTCAAGCCATAGAAAGGAAGTTTGGCATCAAGACGATGGCAAGCTTTCAGTTTACCGATCGGGACAGTGAGCGGCTCGCGCAGTATTGTCGCGTCGACAGTGAGCTTGCGATCAGATCCACAAGCTGGACATCGCAAATCAGGCAGGGACTGTTCTTTAGCAGTCGCTGAGTGCATCACGGTCGGGCGGGGTAGTCCGGAAGAACCCCTTCTGGCGACTTGCCGTAACCTTCCTACGGACTCGCTGGCTTGTCTCCAATATGCCCGCGGCGCCGCGGAAAGCATCGCCTGCCGTGAGCGAGTGGTCGCTGCTGTCTGTCCCTGAGTCACTCAACCTTCGCGGAGAATACCGTAAGCTCTACCGTCCCGCGGTCTTTGACAGGCGCAACCTCGACCATACGCGGCCCCTTCGCCGTCCTCGGCACGACCAGATCTTCCTCCGCACTCCCCCTCATCAGTCCCCAGAGCCGGTACGCGCAGCTGCACCCGACACATCAGCGACTCAATCTCGGACGGCGTCCCACCGCTCCTGTTTCTCAGTTGCTGCACGTGCCTAAACCGCACACCGATCGCGTCTCTCCCGCCCTCCCGATGTACACGCGTTGCATCCACGAGCTCATAGTTGCCGTTCTGATCCGCAAACACCGGCGCTGCGCCCTCGGTCGCAGGGATACGAGTAGAGCCTTTCCTTCGCGTGTCGTCCGGCTGCCTCCCACGCCGCCGGCGAAGACCGTGTACACGGCGGTGTATCGAATTTCGAACGAGCACGCCCGCCGCAGGCTTGCCGGGGTGAGGCGCAGGATGCCGTCGGAGGCGAGGCTGGAGCCGGTGGGAGACGCGCCCGATGCTTCGAATGAATAGAAGATCTGCTGAAATGCGCGCAGTTGAAGCACGAGACCGGCCGCGGTCACCGCGTCCCACTCCGCGAAGCTGGTCTGGCATTGGCTCCACCCGGGAGGCTGAAGCGCTATGCCGCCGCTCTGCTTGCCGAAGGCGCAGAACTTGAGCATCTGGTCGAGCTCGGTGTCGGCGGCAAAGATGGACCAGACGAAGCCAGCTGCGGACACGCTGGCACCCGCGGCGAAGGTCCATAACGCGAAGGGGCCGGTGGTGCCTGAAACGAGGATCACCGTTGAGCCGACGCCCACCAGCAGCGCGCCAAATCCTTCCGTCATGTGCGCCAGCGCTTCGTCCCAGTCGCCGCGGTCGAGCTCCTGCGCCGTGGCGAGCGACGCATTCGTGAGTGACGCGACGGCACCGAGCAGCCCGAGGGTGCTCGCCACCCGGTTGCCGAGCAAAGCACCACCCATGTTGATCTTCCCAGCCATTCGGCCGCGAAACGAGCTCAGCACGGGCAGCGCCAATCCCTGGTCCAGCACGCCGAGGGGCTAGCGCCCACCAGCTCACTGATGGCCATCTTCTGGGCACGCGGATCCTCCTTGGCGAGCTCGCTGCGCAAGGCAGGGCAAGGCGGAAGTTGAGGATGGCGCACACCCGCGTGACGTGTTCGGTCACGAGCTTCGTTTTACCGATCACGGCAGTGGCGCCACGCTCGAGAACGAAGCTGGGCATGGGGATGGAGACGACCGTCTTCTTGATTCCGGCAGGGCTCGTGACCTCGATGGGGATGTTGCTGACATCTACCCCGATCAGGGCCCCGCCGAGGATCAAGCTCAGGCGGCGGGCGAACGCCCGCGCGTCTTCGACCACGTTCGTCGTGGGGTTGGCTCCCCTGACCACGCGCTAACGGACTGCCAAACGCGCCAGCGACGAAGCCGCTCCACGCGCCGAACAGCGCTGTGGAGGTCTTCGCCGCCACCTTGCTGCTCCGCGGTGCTGTCCGTGTCGCGGAACACGAACTCGCCCAGGACGTGAAGCACCCCGGGAGGAACCGGAGACGAGCTCACCTCGAAGCGGTTCCCAACATACGCGGCATCTTCATCGCTTCCGCCGTGGGGGTGGGCTTCGTCTCGGCCAGCGTGGGCGGCAACGAGGTCGCCCAGACGCAATGACCGTCATCGACGCAACGCTGCAGTCCATCGCCATCAACCTTGGCAAATCGGAGTTGCCTTTTACGGGGCACCCAGCATCGCCGCCATCGGCAGCTGTTCGAATGGCTCTCAATACGATATCACCCAGTGCATCGAGTGGATCGAGCCTGACCACGACATACCCGGCGTGGGCGTCTCCTACACCCCCGATCCGGCCCTGAGCGGCTGGCGCCTCGGAAGACGAGTATCGTGGCAAGCTTTGAAGGAGTCAGAGCGACGTCTGCCCTCGACGTGCTGCTCGGAATCCCGAGAAAGTGTTGATCGAAGGCGGCGCGCTCCCCTTGCCCTCGCCGTTGCTGGTGAGCTGCGCGCGCCTGCGTACACGCGGGTCGAACCCTCGAGGCGG
>DASQDA010001000.1:0-5595 GCA_035634435.1 Polyangiaceae bacterium | reverse complement strand
CAGGCTCACCACCGCCAGGGCGACCCAGGAAGAGCGCCTCCCGCGCCGCAGCGGCACGTGATCTTGAGTGCGCGCGCTACCAAGATAGACTTCGTCGGGGGAAAGGCTGTTGTGCCGGGCGTGCTCCAGGATACGACGCTGGCTCGAACGTGAGGTGTCGTGCTCGGCCAGCTGCCGCTCGATGCTGGCTTTCAGCTGGCTGCGAGCATCACTGAAGAGCTGGGAGACGAAGTGGCCGACGTCTCGCTCCTTGCCCTCGCCGCCCGTTTGCTCCAGGAACCGCTCGAGGTCGCCGAGCAGCTCCAGTGCGCTCGCATAACGGGCACGCCGATCGAAGGCCAGCGCCTTGAGGGTGATTCGCTCGAGCTCCTCGCAGCACGCCGGGTTGACGGCCCGCGGCGAGGGAATGTTGCCGCACACGACGTTGCGCACGATCTGAGAGTCGCTGCAGCCTTTCCACAGCTTGCTGCCGGCTGCAACGGCCCACAACATGCAGCCGACCGAGTAGATGTCCGCGCGTCGGTCCACTGGCTCGCCCGACATCTGCTCCGGCGCCATGTAGGCAATCTTGCCCTTGATGAGCCCCACAGCCGTGTGCGTCGAAGAGCTGCTGGCCTTGGCGATGCCAAAATCCAGTAGTTTGACCGTTCCGTCGTAGGTGACGAAGACGTTTTGCGGAGAGACGTCGCGGTGCACCAGATGCAGCAAGGTGCCATCGTAGGCAGCTATGTCGTGGGCATAGTGCAGCCCTTCGAGTACGTGGCAGAGGATGCGGAGCTGCATGGTGAACGGCAGCTCATGCTTTGCGCTTTCCGCGTAGCGCATGATGTGGGCCAATGTCTGGCCCTCGAGGTACTCCATGACGATCACGTTGCGATCGCCCTCAGTGCTCACCTCGTAGGTCTGCACGACATTTCGATGGTTGAGCTGCGCTGCAAGGCGCGCCTCGTCCAGGAACATACCCATCGCACCGGGCTCGGAGGCGAACTCCGGGAGCAGTGCCTTGAGCACCACCAGCTTCATGACCCCGCCCTGGCCGCTTGCCACCGCCAGGTACACCACGCCCGTACCACCCCGCCCGAGCTCCGACAGGATGCGGTACTTGCCGACGCGCCGTTCCTCGGGGGCCGAGCCCACCTCGAGCGAGAAGGGAGCGTTGTTGGTTGGGTTCGAAGCGGGCAGGCCCATCACACCTAAAGGCTCCGAGCGCGCGACGGAGGTCCAGTAGCCGCGGTCGAAGTCGCGGGAACACGGCGTGCGCGCTTCACGAGCGATAGTAATTCCTGACTTCTGACGAACGGCCTGTCAAGCGCGCTCCTGCAGGGGTTTCGCCGAGTTTGTCAGGTGTGCGTCGAAGTTTGCGAGATAAGCGTGCAGCATTCCTTACAGGTACGCGCACCCTGCGACACGCGCCTTGCGGGGGAGTGGAATGCCAGCAACTCAGGGCTCGCTCGCGCACCTGGTGTGCCTCACACCTGCGGGTTGGAACGATCCTCGCAAGGCGTACGGTGCGATGAAGCGGACCTCGTTGGCGCTCGCCAGACGCAAACTCAACCGCACCCTCGTCCTGGGGCTGTTTGGTAGTGCGGCGATCCTGTGCACGAGCAGCCTGCCTCATCTCTCCTGCAGCGGCGCCGGGTTCATCGCGCGTTACAACGCTTTGCGGGGTGATGCCTACGAGCTCGACGCCGTCGATCGGGCGGTCTCGCAGGAAACCGGAGTCGAGTGCCCGGATATGGAGCTCATCGCCCACCGCGGCGAGAAAGTCCGCTACGAGCCGACGCTGAAGGTCGCCCCTGCGTTTCGCGAGCGGCTTCTGCGCTTCGAACAGTTGCTGGAGACGCTGGCCGTGCGCCACTACGGGCGAGCGCCGGCTGCCATCACGAATGCGGGTGCGTACAGCTGCCGCAGCGTCCGGCACCGCGCTTATCGCTTGAGCGAGCACGCGCTGGGAAACGCGCTCGATCTCGTAGGGTTCCGCTTTGGCCCTGCAATCGTCAGCAAGGACGCCTCCGTGCCAGCTCCTGCTCCGGAGCTGCGCTCCGCGTTCAGGGTCAACCTGGTCGACGCATGGAAGCCCGAGCATCGGCACCACGCGTTCGTGCGGGACCTGGTCGAGGCGCTCGCCGCCGAGCGCGTGTTCCGGGCCATGCTGGGCCCAGCTCACGAGGCCCACCGCGACGCGGGCCATTTCCACTTCGACTATGGCCCGTGGCACATCATCCAGCTTTGAGCCCCGGCGGGAGTGTCCTGCTGGTCCGAGCAGGCGGTCTTGACAGCAGCCGGGAGGCCCAACAGATTGCGCGCACCTGGCCATGAGCGTGCCTTTACAGCATGGGGATTAAGGTCTGCTACCTAGCGGGGCGTGAGGCAACGTACTCGCGCACACACAACGTCCTGGTGGCGTTGGAGCGAGCCGGCTTCGAGGTGGTCACGTGTTTCCCGCCCGACAAGTCACCTCGGCACTACCCCGGGCTGCTGGTGCAGCTCGTGCGCAAGCAGCGCGACTGCGATCTGGTACTCGTTGGCTTCTATGGCCAGCTGTTGCTTCCCTTCGTGCGTCTGCTCACACGCAAGCCCGTGCTGTTCGACGTGTACGCTTCCACCTATTCGGCGCTCGTCGAGGATCGTAAGCGCGCGACGGCCGGTAGTCTGTTCGGCAGATTGTGCTGGCTGGTAGACTACGTAGCGCTGCGCTGGGCGCACCACGTCATCGTGGACACGTACGAAAACATGCGCCGCTACCGCGAGACGTCGCGCACTGCCGCCGACCGCTTCACGCGTATCTTCCTGTGCAGTGACGACGCTGCGCTACGCCCTTGTGAGGAGCGATTGGCTCCCGCTCCCGGAGCACCCAGCGCCCCGCGCGAGCGCTTCCGTGTGCATTTTCACGGCGAGTACGCGCCCTTTCACGGGGTGGACGTCATCATTCGTGCCGCCAAGGGCCTGGAGGCAGAGGGCATCGACTTTCAGATCATCGGCACCGGCATCACGCACCAGCGCGATCGAAAGCTTGCAGTCGAGCTCGGCGTCCGCAACATCGAGTTCACCGATCGCGTGCCGTATGCGAGCCTTGGCGAATACATGTGCCGCGCGGACGTTTGTTTGGGCATCTTCGGTGACAATCCACGTGCAGGGCGTGAGCTGACCAACAAAGTGGTCGAGGCGATCGCCGTCGGACGGGCGCTGATCACGCGGCGCAGCGCCGCGGTGGAAGAGTTGCTCAGCGACGGCGAGTCGGCGCTTCTGATCGAGCCTGGCGATCCGCGGGCGCTGATTGACGCCATTCTTCGCTTGAGGAACGATCCAGAGCTGCGACAGCGCCTTGGAAGCAACGCTCAGCGCATCTTTCGTAAGAACTGCACCCAGGGCGTGTTTGCTGCAGCCTTGAAGCACACCATCGAGCAGTTGCTCGAGCGCACAGCCAGAAGCTGACGTGCGCAGCTTGAGTTGCTCGGTGTTGCGGCCCCAAGCTCGGACGGGAGAGAAGGTCGCGGCTCGGAGCGAGCGTTCCGGGCTGCCGGGCGCCACTTGCATGACGCCCAGCAACCCGGCATCTCACTTCTGCGTTACGCCGCCCGCCCCGGGTACTTCCGACGCGCCGCCGGGGCCCACTACCTGCTCCGCGCCGCCCGCCCCTGGCAGCTGTGTTGCGCCGCCAGCCCCAGGCGCTTCCGACGCACCGCCCGAACCCGGTGCCTGCTGCTGCCCACCCGTACCCGCCGTGGCGCTGATACCTCCTGTTCCTGCCTTGCCAAGGCTTTCTAGATCGATCGATCCACCACAACCCGTCATCTCGAGGAGTAGCGGTCCGAGCACCGCCATCCTCACCTGTTTGCGTCCCATCATGTTTACTTAGTTGCCGTCGCCCGCGCCGCTGAGCGCTCTCCATACCTGAATCAGGGCACCTGCTCGAAGAGCTCCGTTGCCTTGCGACGGACCGAGGCTGACTGCGCTGATGCGCGTAGCTGCAAAAGCAGCGGCAACGCTTCGCTCGTGCGACCTTGGCTGAGCAACAACTGCGCACGCACGAGCTTGGCGGACTCGCGCTCCGCTTGGTTGCCCTGAGCGTCGAGCGCCAGGAGGGCAGCGTGCGCGGCATCCAGGTCGTCCTCGCGCAAGCTGCGTGCGACGCGTTGCCAGCCCTCCGTGGGTGCCTTGGAGGCGCGCGGGATGCCCTGCGGGATGCGCGCACCCTGCGTCTTATCCGGTGCGGCGGCGAGCGGCGAGATGGGGAACCCACGGCGGGCGCTTGGGGTCGCGGGCGTCACGCTCGCCAGCGGCGCGGCGAGAGCGCGCGCGGAGCTGGCCGCGCGAGCAGGCGGCCTCTGCTCGCGCGGCGACGCCGACATGCTGGCGCGCTCGGCGGGTGGCGCGACGAGCCGTTCCAGCAGCTGCCGCGGTTCGCCCGTCGCGGCATAGACAGCGCCGCCCCCGAGGGCCATCCCGGCCAGCAACCAGCGCGCCACCTCGAGCCACGGGGTGCGCGAGCGGAGCGGCTGCCGACGGAGGTACCGCAGATAGGCTGCGCGGACCTCGGCGTCCGTTGCGTGGTCGGCGCGCCAGGCGGCGGTCAGCTCCGCGGGCAGAGACGTGCCGTCAGGTTTGCGTGAGCTCATGCTGGCCTCCTCCGAAATCGAATGCGCCATCTGACCGCAGCAGGTTGAGTAGCTGTTTTCTGCCGTCCCGGAGCCGCGCGCGAACGGTGAGCTCGCTGGCACCGACGATCTCCGCTACCTCTTTCACGGTGAGCTCGTCGAGGTCGTGCAACACGACGACCGCACGATACTTGTCACTCATTCGCAGCAGCGCGGCGCGCAGCTGGCGGGCGCGTTCCTGGGACTCCAGGGCCGCGCTCGCGAGCGGCTCGTCGCTGACACCCGAGGGTTCCTCCGGCTGCAAGACGAAGCGCAATTGCCAGCGCCGGTACCAGCGACGCTGACTGAGCAGGACACGGTAACACACGGCATAAACCCAGGTGAGCAGCTCGCTTCGGCCGTCGAACCGCGGCAGGCTGCGGAACACCTGCTCGGCTGCCTGCTGCACGAGATCGTCCAGATCGGGAGCGGAGCTGCCGGCCAGCGCGCGCATGCGTCGATACACCGCCTCGAACAGCTGGCGCTCGCTCAAGCTCGTGGCGCCGGCGCGCGGAGCGTCAGGGAATGGCGAAACTCTGGTCGTGATGGTCACCGCCACCCCAAGTTGCTCGACTATAGTACGCAGTTCTTGTGGAAGATCCGTGCTTCTGGACGGGGGCTTGCCGTGGTTAGTTGCCGCTCGTACCGCGCCTGAGCGGTGCTGTGCTTTTTTTCTTTCTCGCGGGTCGCGAGGGGCCGCGAGGTGACTTTGCGGCCAATTGCTACGAGCTTCGCCTGTCCTCGCACGACGGCCCATGTTGCGTGTAGGCTGCGAGCCGTGGGTCTTCGTAACTCTCGGTTCCGGTGGGCGCGCCGGGCCCGCTTTCACCTGCTGCTGTGGGCCGCGGTCGCTCTTGGGTTTCCAGGCGTGGCGCGCGGGCGATCGGCGGATGGGCGTGTCTCCGTCGATTGTGACCGCCTGAGCGCCGAGCAAGCCGCCGAACTGGAGGCGCGTGTG
>DASQDA010000999.1:0-5616 GCA_035634435.1 Polyangiaceae bacterium | reverse complement strand
GCGCATGGCCGAGATGGTCATCGGCGAGAAGGTCACGCTCGAGGAGATGGGCGGCGCCAAGATGCACACGGCCGTCTCTGGTTGCGGCGACGTACTCGTGAAAGACGAAGCGGAGGCCATCGATTGGGCCAAGGCTTACCTGCGGTTCATGCCACAGAGCTTCGAGCATGCGGCCGAGGCTGTCGCGCCGCGAGCACCTCGAGCGGATGCACGCCCCCTCGCGAGCGTCGTGGTCGCCGACGAGAACAAAGCGTTCGACATGAAGCAGGTGCTCGCGGCCTTGGTCGACGAAGGTAGCTTTCTCGAGGTGAAGGAGCGCTTCGCCAAGGAGCTGATCACGGGCTTTGCTCGCATCGACGGCCGCGCCGTCGGCATCGTTGCCAATCAGCCCAAGCACCTGGGTGGCGTGCTCTTCGTCGACAGCGCGAACAAGGCCGCGCGTTTCATCTGGCTGTGCGACGCTTTCAACATCCCGCTGCTGTTTCTTGCCGACGTGCCCGGCTTCATGATCGGCACCAAGGTCGAGCGGCAGGGCATCATCCGTGCGGGAGCCAAAATGATCGCCGCCGTGAGCGAGGCGAGCGTTACGAAGATCAGCGTCATCGTTCGCAAGGCCTACGGCGCCGGTTTGTACGCCATGTGCGGGCCAGCCTTCGAGACTGACGCGTCTCTAGCGTTGCCCACGGCCTCCATCGCCGTGATGGGTGCGCAGGCTGCAGTGAACGCGGTTTATTACAACCGCATTGCCGAGGTGCCCGAGGGCGCCGAGCGAGAGGCATTCGTTAGCCGTCTGCGGGACGAGTACCGGCGAGATGTCGACCTACAGAAGCTAGCCAGCGAGTTGGTGGTGGACGCGGTGTTACCCTTCGAAGCCCTTCGCGCCGAGTTGGTGCAGCGGTTTTCGTTCAACGCGGGCAAGAGCGTTGCGCGTTCGCCGAAGAAGCATCTCATTCCACCAATGTAAGGAGCTAACCCGGCCCGGGACTAGCGTCGGCTCGGCCGTGCCTATCCAGCCTCCGCCCTTGGACTTTTGCCGGCGTGCATCAACCCGGAACGGTGTTCCGGGCCGAGGCACTCGGTGTAAGCTTCTGCTCGTTGTCGGCCCGGACCGTTTTGGTGATCTGGACGCTCGCTCAGGAGCTCTCGAGCCCGAGCACGCTCGCGTTGACAGAGTCCGCTCAACAAGCACTGGGCGCCGACGTGCAGGTCACGGTGCAGGAGCTCCCGAGCGAGGGTGAGGCGCTACCCCTCGAGAGCGAGCAGGGTACGGCTGCCGTGCGTGTGACCTGGGACGACGACGAGCATCGGCGCGCCAAGATCTCCTGCTTCGTTCCCCGTCTTTCGCGCTGGGTAGAGCGCGAGGTCCGCTTCGCCGAGGACGATCCCGAGCTCGAGCGCGGACGCACCCTCGGGTTTCTAGTGGCTTCCATGTTCATTGACGAAGGGGGTCGCGTGAGCGTGCCGGCGCGACCCTCTGCGCGTCCAACGCGCCCAACGGGCCGCGAGCGGGCGGGCACCGCCCCGACGACAGCCGCGACCACTGCGTCGACGATGGCGGTTTCCGCCGCGGCCGCGGCGGCGGGCCCAGGGGACGCGACCGGGTTCGGCGCCTGGTTGGGGGTGGACTGGGCGATGGGCTCCGGGGTCTGGCTGGGCGCCGCCTTGGAGGGCCGAGCCGGAAGCATTCCCTCGGCGCAGGCCACGTCGCTGGTGCTCGGTCTCGGAGCGGGCATGCTCTGGTCTTTTTGGGTGCCCTCGCCCAGTACGTGGGTGGGTGTGCGCGGCGCCGCTTCGGCGACACGCGTTGGCGTGACGCACCTGGCGAGCGGGGAACGTGGCGCGCGCGAGCAGTGGCGCTTGATTCCGGTGCTCGAGCTGAGTGGTCAGGCTGGCTACCGGTTGACGGCTGACTCCGCTCTGTACGTGGAGCTTGGAAGCCACTTTTTTCCGGGCGAGACGGAGATCTACGTCGCCGGGCGCCCCAAGGCCGTGCTGCCTTATCTGGTGCCGCTCGGTCGGCTGGGTGTCCGAACTAGTTTCTAGGCGCCTGCTGAGCTAGGCGTTGGGGCACTCTGATAAGCATGGCACCCGTCCATAATCTGCGTCCGCTACGCCTGATCCCAGGCGGAGCGTCCGACGCTCGACGGGAGCAGGAGCACCTGTCGGACCTGGTGTTGCTCGAGGCCGTGCGGGCGGGCAACGCAGCATCCGCCGCGCTGCTCCACGACCGCTTGCGGCCGATTGTCGATCGCACCCTCGCTCGCCTGCTGGGGGGCCATGATCCGGATTATGACGATCTCGCCCAGCAGGCGTTGATCGAGCTGGTGCTCAGCATCGGGCGGTTCCGCTCCGAATGTCCGCTGGACGCTTGGGCTTCGATCGTCGTTGCGCGCATCGTCTACAAGCACATTCGTCGCCGGCGTATCGAACGGCGCTTGTTTGCGCTCGAGCGCTCCGAGTTGCCGGAGGTGCCGGATCGTTCGGGCGCGAGTGGCGCGGTCATGCGAAGCGTGGTGCGACGAGTCGAGACTCACTTACGTGCTCTGCCCGCCGTCAAGTCGTGGACCTTCATCTTGCACGACGTTCACGGCTACGACCTCGATGAAATCAGCAGCATCACCGGCGTCTCGCGCTCCGCCGCACAGAGCCGGCTCGTGCGCGGTCGCAAGGCGCTGCACGAGCGCATCGGGCGCGATCCCGAGCTTGCGGCGCTGCTGCAAGAGATAGCCTTGCATCGGGAGGGAGAATGAAGGACGACCCTGAGTACGCACTGCTCGCGGCGGAGGTGTTGGCGCGACGTCAGATCGAGGCTCGTCCACGAGCCGTCCAGCGCGATCACGGCATCGCGATCATCGGCCAGGCCATTCTCGCGGCGCGGCACAAGCGACAACGCTCGTTGTGGTTGCGTCGGGGCGGCTTCGCGGCGGCGGCCCTGGCCCTCGTGGCCGGCGCTGGCTGGGCGGGCCACCAGCACGGCGTCTTGAGCGCCTCGCTCGAAGAGGAGTGTGCGGAGGGGTCGCTGTGCTCGCAGCCGCAAGTCCGAGACAGCGGTCAGGTGGCAGGGCGCCCGTTCGAGCCCGGCCAGAGCATCGTTGCGGGTCGGGGTGCCACCAGCGTCGTGGAGTTTGCGAGCGGGACGCGCATCAGCTTGGAAGAGCAGGGTGAGCTCGAGTACCGCGATGGCCTGAGCTCGCGTCGCTTTGGTCTCTTGCGAGGCTCCGCGCACCTGCGGGTTCAAAAGCTCAAGGTGGGCGAGCGGTTCGTCGTGGAAACGCCTGACTCCGAGGTCGAGGTGCGTGGCACCGCCTTCACGGTTTCCGTGAAAGAGCCAGACCAGCTGTGCGCGTCCTCCCGCACGCGAGTGCTGGTAGAGGAGGGTGTGGTCGAGGTGCGTTTCAGGGGCGTCGAACGGCTGCTGAAGGCGGGCGATCGTTGGCCGACGGGCTGCGACCCCGAGCGCGCGTCGCAGGCTTCCTCTGCCGCCTCCACCGCCGCTGCCGCAGATCGTCCCGCAGAGGGCATCAAGCTGTGGGACTTGTCGCAGTTGCAGGTGAGCGACCCGCACGCGCGCGAAGCGGTTTCTTCTCCGCAAGCTGCTGATCGCAGGTCGGCCCAGCGCTCGGCAGGCACCGCAGTGTCGCGCGTGAGCGCAGCTTCCGGCGCCAGCGCAGCTTCCGGTGCCAGCGTGGCTTCCGATCCCAAGGAGGTGCCGGCAGCGAGCGTGTCGGCGGAGCCCGTCGTCAGCTCACCCCTGGCCGAACAGAACGACCTGTATGCGCGCGCCGTTCAGGCGCGGCGGCAGGGCCATTTGGAGGACGCGCTCGAGCGTTATGAGCAGCTCACGCTGCGCTTCCCCGATGGACCTCTCGGCGAGAGCGCGGCAGTGGAGCGTATCCGTTTACTGAGAGCGCGCGATCCCGCTCGAGCGCGCGCCGAGGCGCAGCGTTATCTGTCGCGGTATCCGCGAGGGTTTGGGCGCAAGGAAGCGCGAGCGGCCCTGCAAGACCCATGATCCGTGCAGCGGCGCTCCAGCGCTGCGCAGCGCTGCTGGCGTTGTGTGCTTGCTCGGCGCGTTTCGACTTCGTCCCGGATGACGGCCGCACGGCAGGTGGCGCCGGCAGCAGCCTCGGCGGCGGCGCTGCAGCCACGAGCGGGGGCACCGTCGGCACTGGAGGGACTGCAGCCGCAGGCAAGGGCGGGATCAGCGGCAGCGCCGGTGTCGGTAACGCAGGCGCGGGAGGCAGCGCAGCGAGCGGCGGCAGTGCTGGTAGCAGTGGCGCGGCTGCTAGCAGTGGAGCCGGCGCGAGCGGCGGTGCTGGAGAGACTGGCGGCGGACCTGCTGTTAGCGGCAACGCGGGGAGCGGCAATGGTGGGACGGGCGGCAGCAGCGGCGAAGGTGGCGCTGCGGGCGGGCCAATCAATGTGGAGCTCGAAGAGTGTCGCAGCCGCTGCCGGCGACACGGGCTCGCATGCACCAGCGCGCCACCGCACGAATGTGTGGAGTGCGAGTCCAATGCCGACTGCGGGCCGCCACGGCCCAGCTGTGATGTAGTCCTGCGCCGCTGCGTGGGTTGCCAGACGCAAGCCGATTGCGTTGCCGCGGGCTACGGCTGCGAGCGCTTCAGTCGCGAGTGCGTGCCCACTTGTCCCACGGAGGTGCCGGACTGCAGCCCTGGATTGCAGTGCGACCAACGGCAAGGGCTCTGCTTGCAGTGCAGTGACGAATCCGCCTGCTTGGGCTCGCCGAACGGCCCCTACTGTGCCCCCGGCGGGATCCGCTGCGTCGAATGCCACACGAACGCCAACTGTCCGCAGGAGCGGCAGTACTGCGACCCGGTCCTGTTCCGTTGCGTCGGCTGCCGCGACTCACACGATTGTCAGAGCGGTCAGGTCTGCGGTCGCATCGACTACGTCTGTCGCTAATCAAAGCTCGATCGCCAGCCCCTTCGAAGCACGGTAGGCTGCGGCGGTGGCTTTCCGTGCCTCGCATTTGCTCTGCTTGCTGGCGCTGGCGCCGGCACGCGCCGAGGCCCAGCTGGACGTGTCGCTGCTGGCGAGCCGTCTGCAGCGACCGTTGGCGACGCTGCCACGGCTGCCGCGCGCCCTGCACGCTGCCGACGGCAATAGCGTAGCGCTGATCGTCGAGCGCAGGGACGTCGCAGCGGCGCTCCCGGCCGAGGCGGTCCCGCTCGGCGCAAACTTCTTCGCTCTCACTGCCTCGCTCGCGCAGGCGCAAGGCTTCGCCGCGCGGCATCCCGGGTACCGATTTCACTGGGCACCGCCGCGCCGTCTGTTGCTGGACCGCGCAGGACACTGGACCCGAACCGATGGCGTGCGTCGCGAGCTCGGGGCCAGCGGTCGGGGAGTGGTGATTGGCGTGATCGACACCGGCCTCGACGTGTTGCACGCGGACATGCGCAGGCTCGATGGCGGCACGCGCGTCCGCTGGCTGATCGAGCTCGGCAAGCGGGCAGCGGGTCTGCACCCAGAGCTCGAGGCGGAGCTTGGTTGCCACGGCCGTGCGCCGTGCGCCATCTATGCCGAGAGCGACATCAATACCTTGATCACCAACGCCGTGGTTGGCGACGAGCCAAAGGACGCCTTCGGCCACGGCAC
>DASQDA010000998.1:0-1612 GCA_035634435.1 Polyangiaceae bacterium | reverse complement strand
CGTTCGGCGATGCGCGGCACCGGTCAGCTGCCGAAGTTCGCGTCCGACATGTTCCGCACGCAGCGCACCGAGCTCGCCGCCGATGCGTCGCCCGAGGAGCGCGACGCGAACGTGCTCTACCTCGCGCCGACGGCCGAAGTGCCGGTCACGAACTACCACGGCGACGAGATCTTCGAGCCCGGCGATCTCCCTCGCGCGTATTGCGCGTACACCGCGTGTTTCCGCGCCGAGGCGGGCACGTACGGCAAGGACACGCGCGGGCTGATCCGCCAGCACCAGTTCGACAAGGTCGAGCTCGTGCGCTTCTGCCGCCCCGAGGATGCGCTGGGTCAGCTGGAGCTGCTCACGACGCACGCCGAGGAAATCCTGCGGCGGCTCGGCTTGCACTACCGGGTCGTGGAGCACGTGGCGTCGGATCTGGGTCCCGCCGCGACCAAGGGCTACGATCTGGAGGTCTGGCTGCCTTCGCAGAACGCTTACCGCGAGATCTCCAGCTGCTCCTGGTTCGGCGACTTTCAGGCGCGACGCGCCAAGATCCGTTACCGCTCGGAGCCCAAAGCCAAGCCGCGCCTGGTGAACACGATCAACGGCTCGGGCCTGGCCGTTGGCCGCACCTGGCTCGCGATTCTGGAGCAGTTCCAGGCGCGCGACGGCAGCGTCGCCATCCCCGAGCCCCTGCAGGCGTTCATGGGCGCCGAGCGGCTCGTGCCGCCGACGTGAGGCGCTGCCGCTCCTGGTTGAGGCTCAGCCTCGACGCTTGGCGCGGGCGGCCCCGGCTGGCCTTCGTCGCGCCCTTGGCCTTGCCCGTACCCGCGCTCTGGCGCCCGCAGCGGCTCGGGCCTCGTTCCCGCCGGCCCCGAGCCAAGCTTGGTGTGAAGACGTCGATGAAGCCGTCGGTACGGTGGGTCCGTTGTCTCCGAACCCAGTCAGGTTGAGCGCACTCTTCGGTTGCATTTTGTGGTGATGCTTCCGGATTTAGTGTCGGATGTACGACAGGAGGGCGGCGCCGGCGGTGAGTGGATGATCGGCTACAACACGTATCGCCATTGGCGCCGGACGCAGTGTTCAAGCCCATCGAGTGGGACGAAGAGTCGTTGCCTATCACACTGTGACAACAGAAAATCTGAATGCACCTGCACCTCCCAGTATTGAGTTCAATACCGCCTTTCACTGCATTTACGCCTGAAGAGCGTGCGCATGGTCGTCGGGGCTCGCGCGAGAGTTGCCGAATCGGGAGCACCGGCGCGGAAACGAGCAGACTTCATGTTGCATTAGTCGCTAAGACTGCGAACATGGTATGAGTCCGAGTCCTCAGGTGTCCAACGTATTGCATGCCGTAGCTTTGTTATCCGCCGTGGCCACTTGGTCATGCAGGACCTCCTGTGACAACGCAGATCGGGAGCCGACCATAGTAAAGGATGGTCTCACGAACTCAGCTCGCACGGTCTACGAGAGCGCCACCTGGGATGGTCGTTACGTTAAGTTCGCGCCGGAGAAGCGGCTGGTCTTCGAGCATGGCCTGCGCGCCATTCCTTTCCAGATAACAACGTATGCAGCCTTTAGCCCTTGTCCGCTTGCGTCACCGGGCACTTGCTTGGATGATCCGAACCCC
>DASQDA010000997.1:0-1534 GCA_035634435.1 Polyangiaceae bacterium | reverse complement strand
CTAGAGCCAGCCAGGTGAGATCGCCGTCGGCGGCAACGACGAGAGACAGCTTCGCTGCTGCCCCCTTGGGAGCGGCGCCCGTTGCCGCAGGCTTCTGCGGGTCTACGTCCATCAGCAGCGCCACAAGGCCGGGCGGTATGTCGATGGTGAACGCCGTCGCACGCGCTGCAAATCCTTGGACCCGCACGATCCGGCTGCGAAGCTTCGGCAGCGTCTTGGCATCGACAGCTGCCTCCTGCTTCAACCAGCGGGACAGCTCCGGGTCCAGCAATAGCGCAGTGAGCTCCGTGAAGGGGGTGGTGACCGCGTCGGCTCGAGCTTGGACGACACCCGCGTACCAGCCCACCCTCTGAAGCAGGCGCTCGGCGGCCGTTGCCTCACCCGCCGCGGCGCCAGCCGATTCGGTGCTAGCTGGCAGCGACCCGGCCACGTACGCCGTCGGCCGCATCAGATTTGGCGACGACTCCAGGAGTGCGCGCACCCGCTTGCGCGCCCTGGCGGGCAGCTTGCGGTGCTCCAGATACGCGTCCAGCAACTCGGCAGCGCTCGTGCTGAGGGCTGCCCATCGCTTCGGGTCGCCGGCGATGGCATATCCGCCCGACTGCACCGAGCTCGGCAGCTCCCAAAAAAACGGCGGCGCAGCGCTCGAGCGCTGCCCAGCGTCGCGAATCATCTGGCTGACGCTGGAGGCCTCTCCCTTCAGCGCGATCGCGTAGCCCGCTTCAATGAGGTTGTTCTGCTCGTCCAGACGCGCGTTCACCTCGACCCGCTCGAGCTCGGAAGCCACCGCGCGGAGCTCATCGGCCAACGCGTACACGGCGTCAGCAAGCGCGCGATCGAAGCGCGGATTGTCAGTCGCCATCTGCCGCAGCAGCAGACCGGCCAACATGCGCATCGCGTCGAGCTCGCGCCCGTACTTGCGCTGAAACGGCGCCGCGCGAACCTCGATGTGCACGTCTTGTCGGCCCAGGTCGCGCGTCGGCAATCCGCGCGTGGCGTACGGCAGCAGCGCTTCTACGTCGGCCCAGTCCTGGCCACACACCAGGCGTGCGCGCGCAGGACCCACGGCCGCCGAAATGGCGCAGCTCACTTGCCCGCCGAAGGCGATCCGGAAAATGCCGGGGGCCACCCGGGTGCTTGAAAGCCCTCGTGAGCGCGCCAGCTGCACCGCCGCATCCACCGAGCTGAGCCCCACCGACAGGACGAAAAAGCCGGCGGGCATCTTGGCAGTGGAGGCGGGGTCGAGCATGGCTGCTGCTTCCACGGGGGCGTCCCACGCAACGACTGCCTCCAGCTCGCGCGCCTCGGCAGGGAGCAGGTCGCTGAGCTTCACCGGGACACTGAGCCAGCTCGCCGAAGTCTCCACCACTGTTCGTGGGCGCGCCCAGCGCCCTACCATCACCAGCTCTTCGGGGGCAGCAACCGGCGACAGCTCGGGAGCAGGCTCCGCAACAGGCGCCGACGTGACACCAGGAGCCGCTGCCTTCGGCGGCGGCGTCGCGTTCCCGCAGCCCAAACACACGAGGATCCAAGC
>DASQDA010000996.1:0-4349 GCA_035634435.1 Polyangiaceae bacterium | reverse complement strand
TGCGAACGAACGAGCGCATTGAGGGCACCGTGCGGGTTAGAAAGCGACGTCTAGCTACGTCAATTGGGCAGCCATGCCAAATATTTTACGCTAAACCCAGGCTTCGCCTCGTCGAGTCGTCACGCTTCCACCCATGCGACCCTTCAACACGTACCCTGGCGCTACCGCGTGGCCTGAAGGCGCCCGCGCGCCGGGGGCCCTCGCTGGGCCGCGGCTGTCTCGCCGTTGGCTGTTGGGTCTCGGCGCCGCGCTCGTCGGCTGCCGCCGCGATCCCGAGCTGCCTGCGCTCGGCGGTCTTCCCCAATTCTCGCTCAAGAATCAGGAGAGTGCTCAGTTCGGCTCTGCCGAGCTCCGCGGCAAGGTGTGGATCGCCGGCTTCATGTTCACGCGTTGCCCGACGATCTGCCCGCGCATCACCCGCGCCATGCGCGGGCTGCAGGAGCGCGCCGCCAGTGCGCAACGAGCCGTGCAGCTCGTGAGCTTCAGCGTGGATCCCGAGAACGACACCCCCGACGTACTGCGGCAGTACGCTCGGCAATACGGTGCGGATCTGAGCAGCTGGTCGTTTTTGACGGGCGAGCTCGAGAGCGTGAAGCGCACGGTGGTCGATGGCTTCAAGCTGGCGCTCGAGGGCAAGGCCGACGCTGGCGCCCCGGACTTCGGGATTCTCCACGGCTCGCATCTGGTGCTCGTCGACCGCGATTTGCGTATCCGTGGTTACTACGCAAGCAGCGAGGAAGCGCGCATGCGGCAGCTCCTCGCAGACGCGGCCGTCCTGCTCTGAGCTGTCGCGTCGCGCTTTTCGCCTGCAGTCTACGTGTCGGGGAGTCCTAGCGCGGCGGTGGTTGCGTAGACCATCGAGCTGCCAACTCGAGTCACGTGAGGAAAGCGCGTTTCAAGGGCGGCAAGAGCGGCCTGCGAAAGACCCTGGGGGCTACTGATGATGGCTGCATCGGCGGAGGCGAGCATTCGCTGGACGGCCGCTTCCGTGTCCGCCTCCTCGCGAGGCAACGGATAGCGTTGCATCCTTGGAGGTAGCAGCTCACACACCGAGAGGGCCTCGATCGGGTACAGCCCGTTTCTGTAGTTCGGCACGTTCCACGATAAGACCTGCAGTGGGGGCGTCTCGCGCGGCGCTTGCTTGGGAAGCGCAGCAACCAAGAAGCCTCCGAAAGCAGCGGGGCCTGCCAGGTGCTGCGTGGAATAGAGAGCAAAGAGCACGTCCTCTTGCTTGCTCGCGCTCGGCCCGAGGCCTGGAGACCAGACCACGTGAGTTACTCCCAGCTGACGATAGCGTTGGTGGATGTCACGCGGGCTGCGAAAAGTCCGGTAATCGACCAGCCCCTGGAAACCGATCACGTCCAGCAACACCGGGCGGTTGATGCCCAGCATCACGTGTTGAGCGTGCAAGAGCACGACCGCTTCCTCCGGAAGCGAGTCGCCCAGGGCGATGTACGCTTGCCGATATCCGGAAAAGCGATTCTCCGCGCGTCCCTCCATTCCGCTTCTGATCAAGGACATGGCGTTCGCGATGCGGTCACTACCGGAGAAGTAGTAGTCAGCCCCCCACACCACCTGCAGCGCTACGAGCGCGCTGACCCCCACTCGGGCGAGCGACCCTAGCTCCCACAGACGCACCAAGGTGGCCGCGGTCACCGCGACCAGAAGAGGAAGGAACGTCTGCAGGTTCCGATCTACCCAGAACGTCATCGCCCAGACCAAGAGGGCTCCGGTGCCGACTGCTGCGCCAAGCCAGAGCCGACGTGCCCGGCCGATGAAGAAAATCAACGGGAGCGACAAGGTGAAGAGCGAGCCGAAGAGCGGAACGTTACCGACGAAGGTGTAATGCGGCACGAACGAGAACGTAAACACCATCGCTGCAGCGGCTCTGACGCGCTCGAAGAGGTCCGTCGGTGGGTGCCACCTCCAGTCCGCAAACAGATAATCCATCTGCAGCTGTGCGTCGGGAACGCTCGAGAGCTTGCTTGGGAAGCGACCCTGCGCGAGCGGAAAAAACGGGTTACCAAAAACCGCGGCGTTCTTGCCGAAGTGCAGCAGCGTGAGCAGGAGCATCGCCCCACAACAGCTGGCAAGCGCGATGCACACGCTGGAAACGGCCGGAGCGCCTTCCCGCCGTTTGCAGCGGCGATACACGAGTTGCGCGGCGCGTGCCATCACCGCAACGCCAATGGGCACCAGCACGTACACGGCCTGAAGCTTGGTCAGCAGAGCAGCGCCGCCAAAGACGCCCAGGAGGACGCCCTCGCGCCAGCCCAGCGTGCCCAGGAAGCGCATGGAGGCCATCAGCATCGGTACCGCGAACAACGCCAGGAAGTGATCGGCGGCGACGCCCAGGTTGCTATCGTAAACGAAAATGCTGGGGAACAAGAAGAAGGCAGCCCACGCTGCCCGCACCTCGTTGCGCTCTGCCAAGAAGCGCACGCTTGCGGCAACCCCGACGAGCGTCCACAGGAAAATCGTGAACTCCGTGTGCTGCGCCTGCATCCACCGCAGCACTGGATGGTCGAGACCGGGCACCAAGAAGGCCCAGGTGTTCACGATGCTTCCGAGATGCGGGACGTTCTTCACCCAGTCGCCAGGAAAGGCGAGCACGCGGCCCGCGCGAGCATTGTCCTGTGCGATGACCAGATGGTTCCAACCCGCGTCGTAGTTGATGGAGTCGGGCGAGAGTATTCCCAGGTAGACAATGCCGACGCAAATGGCACCGAACGAGCTGAACACCCAGGCGAGCGGAGTCAGGAGCACCGGCCTGGCGCGCCAGTTGGCGGACGAGAAAGCGCGATACAGATCTGGAATGCCGATGGCGAGCATCGTGAGCGGCATGACCACGGCAAACACCGGACCAAGCAGCGCCAGGAACCCGGCAAGATAGATGCCGGCGACGAACGTAACGAGACCAAGTGGCAGCGCCAGGCTGAGCTTTTCCAGCGCCGGCAGTTGCCCTAAGCGAAACACCCGTACGAGCAGGCAGTGGCCCGCGCTGGCGCACGCGACAGTCAGCAGCAGGTCCCATGCCCACAGTTTGGCCAGGTCGAAGAAGAGCCAATCGCGCAGCGGTCGCACGCCGTCGAGGAAACGGCCAAACCCGAGCGTCGCGCCGAGCAGAATTCCACCGGCGAGCAGCGATCGCAGTCGCTTGTTCCAAGGTGTCTCTCGGCGGGGGCTGGTCGTCCTTGGCGCCAGCGTCTCGAGTCCCGCCGCCCGTGCTGAGCCCAGCCGGGCCACGGTTTTCGCGAACAGCGATGGACGACTCGGGTCCAGGTCAGCGTGAGCAGAATGAATCGGTAAGGGCAAGCGAGCTCCCGACGTTCCCGGAGTCGCTACGCAGGATTCGCGCCAGCCGTTCGCGTGCAGGTTTCGCGCGCTGTTTGCGCCGAAAACGGCGGTGCGGGCGCTCGATGCTCAGCGGGAGGGGCATCCGCGCGGCCAAGTTGCGCCAAGCTGCGCCAGGCTGGGTCACGGACGAGGGGTCGACGCAGCAGCTGGGGGACCTAGCAGCGGCGCCGGCTAGAGGCGCAACTGGTGCAACAGCCCAGAGTTCCCGGTGGTCGGCGCGCCGCGCTTCAACACCGCGAAGGGGCCCTCGATGCGCACGACACCGAACTGCTCGTCGGCCAGAGCCTGCCGCAGATGGGACACCTCCGGCTCGACGAATTCCGCTCGATTCATCGGGATCAAAAGGTACTCGGCGTCCCAGATCCCCAGCGACAGGCTGTAAGCGTTGGGCCGCGTCGACACCTGCGGGATCGTCAAGGCCGAAGCGCTAATGACTGCTTGCGGCGGCACCATCGCGAGGAGCACGCGCAGGGAGCTGGTGCGAGCTTCCCAGTCAGGGCCTGGCTCGAAGCGATACGCGAACGGACCGCCACGCGCCGTATTCGTCTGTAAAACCGCGCCGTATTGATACGAGAGGACGAGGGTCCCTGCCAGCATTGCCAAGCTCGCGGCGGCGCGGCGCACCCAGCGAGCGGTCACTTCCGGAGCCGCATCCGCGCTCGAGGTCGGCGGCGTCGATACCGCGCGCGACCCCGGCTCGGGGACGCCCTGCAATACCAGAACGCACGCGAAGAGCGCAAAGGAGATGCAGTGCACCGAGTACTGGTAGCCAATATCGATGAGCGGGTAGTACTTGGTCGAAAGAAAACAGAAGACGAGGCCCGGTATCGTCAGAAACCAGCCTTGTGCCGTGCGCAGCGGTAGCAAGACGAGCGGAGTGAAAATCTGCAGAGCGAAAATGAGCTTTCGGTCGTCGAGCAGCGTCGAGAGAGTGAACGTGGGGTTCCCAGCTGCCGTCGCCAGCACGCCAGCGAAGCTGCGCGTGTTTTTTG
>DASQDA010000995.1:0-2024 GCA_035634435.1 Polyangiaceae bacterium | reverse complement strand
CGCGGGGCACTCGAAATCAGCCCACTCGGCTATGACGACGGGCGCGTTGCTGGGGCCTTTCGTCGGCGACCCCTCGAGCGAGAGTTGCTTGACGGCCTCGGGCGCGAAGCGAGCGCGGTAGCTGGCCTCGACCTGTGCTCGCACGCGCCCGCGCCGGGTTTGTTCGATCAGGTAGCGCGCGGCCGGCACACACGCCTTGCAGGGACGCGCTTCGTTGACGCACTGGGCCAGGCTGACGGGCTGATCGGCGCAAGGCGCGAGAAACTCGTTCACGTAGCCGGACCACTCGGACTTCTCACGAGCGGTGAGCGCAGAGGTATCCACTCCCTTGAGGGTCGCAGCGACGGGCTCCGCTTTGACCGGGCTCGGTTCGGCTCCACCTTCGCCCGGGCTGCGACACGTGGTGAGTTTGGAACCCAACAGCGAAGCGACGCCGAAAACGACTGCTGCTCGCCAGCTCAACATCGCCGCGCAGCCTAGTGCTAGGGGATGCAACCCGCAATGCGTTGTCGCCCACGCGCGCGAAAAGGTGGTAGAGGGGGTGCTTCCGGACGATGACCGAAAGCGTCGCGGCTGGCCCGCCAAGCTTGCTGCCGCCCCCTGGCGTGCGGCATGTCGTCGCCGTCGCGGGGGCGCGTGGCGGCGTCGGATCCAGCGGCCTGGCCATCAACCTCAGCGTTTACCTGGCTCAGCTGGGCCGGCGGGTGCTGCTCATCGACGCCGAGCCCAACGGCGCCGAGCTCCACACCCTGCTCGGCCTCGAGCTGCCAACCCACAGCGCCGTCGACGAAGATCCGGACGACCCCGACCTCACGCCGATTGCCACGCAGGTGCCGGGTCTGCTGCTGCTGCCGCAGAGCTACCGGATCGGGTCCACGCTGCCCATTCGACCGGGCCGCAAACCACGCTGGGCGCGCCGCTTGCGGCAGCTCGATGTCGACTACGTTCTGCTCGACCTGGGGGCAGGCACCGCGCCCTCCACGCTCGACCTGTTCCTGGCTGCCGACCAGGGCGTTTGCGTTACGACGCCCGAGCCGCCGAGCGTGGAGGCGAGCTATCGCTTCCTGTGCGCGGTGTTCTTGCGCTCGCTGCGCCGCAGCCTGGTCGAAGACCGCTTCAAGCTGCGGCTGGTCGAACGCGCCCAGTCCGAGCTCGGGCCCTTGCCTTCGCCGCTTGCACTGGTTCGCGCCATCGCTCGCTACGACAGCGTCGTGGGCGCTCGAGCTGCGGCTGAGCTGTCGCAGCTGCGACCGCGCTTGGTGGTCAACAGCGTCCGCTTGCGCACGGACTCCGACCTGGGCGGGGCCATGAGCGACATGGCGCTGCGTTACCTGGGTGTTCGTCTGGACTACGTCGGGCACATCGAGCAGGACGACGCGGTGTGGCTCTCGGTGGTGCGTCGAAGGCCGTTGCTCATCGACAGCCCGACGAGCAAGAGCGCGCGCAACGTGGAGCGCATCGCGCGGCGCGTGCTCGCGCTGGCGTCAGCGCGCGTGGAACAACGCGCCGCGCCGCTGCCCATCGTTCCCGAAGAGCCCAATCTCTACGACGTGCTCTGGACGCATCGCGGCGCCACCGACGAGGAGCTTCGGCGAGCGTACAAGCGGCAGCGGGACATCTACCAACCTCAGAGCTTGCCGCTCACGTCGCTGCTGAGCGCCGAACAGCTGCAAACCGAGCAGGCGCGCGTGGAGGAAGCACACGAGACGCTCCTCGATCCGCTGCGCCGCAAGGCCTACGATGCCTCGGTTTTCCCGGATGGTCACGCGCAGTCCGCGCCCGCACCCGCGATGCTGGACGCCGCCATGGAAGCCGAGCGGAGCCTCCTGCGCCAGGAGCTCTCCCGCGAGATCACGGCGGAGACCGAGTTTACCGGGCGCCTGTTGAAGAAGGTCCGAGAGGCGCAAGGGGTCGAGCTCGAAGACATCGCCAAGCAGACCAAGATCGCCATTGCTCACCTGCGCGCGCTCGAGAACGAGGCCTTCAGCGAGCTGCCGGCGCTGGTTTACACGCGTGGATTCGTC
>DASQDA010000994.1:0-2166 GCA_035634435.1 Polyangiaceae bacterium | reverse complement strand
GAGCGTGCGCCGAGCTCCACCTTCAAGACGAGCGAGTTATCGTTGGCGCCGCGACCAGGAACGAAGCCCGGGCATGGCGCGAGGACGTGCACTTTGGCTCCTCCCAACGCGCGCGGGGCCCCACAGAGCTCGGGGGGCCGGCGGACCGGGATGCCGCGTCGGTGCGCCTCACCGATGAGCTCGCGATACACCGGTCCGGCGCCCTCCACCTCGCCTTGTCCGCTGTCCCACAGCTCGCCCACCGACACGTTGCGCAGCACCGCGAGCAGGCCGCCGAAGTGGTCGGGGTGGGGATGACTCAGCACCATCACGTCCACGTGTTGACGTCGACGCGCGCGCAGGGTCGGCACCACCACGCGCGCGCCGGGGTCCGCTCCGCCCGCCGGCGCTCCGCCGCCGTCCACGAGCATCAGAGCGCCGTCCGGAAGCTCGATGAGCGTCGCATCGCCCTGGCCCACCGCCAGCGCGGTCATGCGCAGCTCTCCCCTTGGCGCACCAGCCCGACGCGTGGCGAGCTCGAGAAGCGCCAGGGCAGCCGCGCCGGAAAGCATCCAAACACGCCGCCAGCGCGCAGCTGCCCCCGGTCGAGCCTCGACCAGCACGCTCGCGACGGCGAGCACAGCGCAGAGCGCCAGCTGATAGCCAGTGGGATCTGGGACCCGGACGGACAACCACGTCTGCGCGGCGCTCTCGTGAGCGATGTGGCGCACAACGATGAGCGCGCCGGACCCCACCAGGGCGACGCCTTGTTCGAGCGCCGGTAGCGGCGCGAGCAGCGCGTGAGCTAGACACAGCGGCAAGGCGATGGTCTCCCCCAGCGGCGCGGCCAGGACGTTCGCCAGCACGCCCGCGAGCGTCAGATCGGGGCTCAACAGCGCCAGCAGCGGCGCACAGGGGATCATCGCCGCCAACGTCGTTGCGATGCTCGTGCCAATGGCGCGCCCGACCCGGGAGCGAAGCACCTCACACGGCTTGGCAAGCGGCTTACCCAGCAACAGAAGGCCTGCCGTTGCGGCAAAGGAGAGCAAGAACGAGATATCGAACGCCACGAGCGGGCTACACAGCCATCCGACCCAGAGCGACAGCCCAAGCGAGCGGCTTGCCATGGTGCGCCGGCCCAGGGCGCGCGCGGCGAAGGCGGCGCTGAGCATGAACGCTGCGCGGTACGCCGAGCCGCTACCACCGGCAAAGTCCGCATAAAACAACGAAAGCACGATGCCAACGCCGGCTGTTGCGCGGCCCACGTCGAAGCGAGCGCTCAAGCGCTCCACGCGCACCAGCAGGGCCGTCAATGCGCGGACCAGCGCCACCACTGCAAACACCAGGTGTGTGCCGCTCACCGCCAGCATGTGCGCAAGGCCACTCTTGCGAAAGGCTGCCGCGTCCTCGGGGTCGAGGTCGTTTTCTCCAAGCACCAGCGCGCGCGCGAGCGGCTGCGCACTGGCGGCGAAGGTTGCCAGGATACGCCGGCGCACGTGCGCGCGAGCGCGATCGATCCACGCGAAGAGCCCCTGCGCTCGTTGCTCTACCTCGAGCGAGAGCGAGGAGCCACTGAGCATCGCGCCGCGCTGCGCGGCAAACGGGAGCGGATTGCTCAGCTGCGCGTTGAACAAGAGCTCGATGGGCGCCAGCTGAGCGTTGACAGCGACTCGATCGCCGCGCGCCAGGTCGTCTGGGCCGCCGCCGAGGCGGACCCGTGTGCCAGCGGGCGGAGCCGCTGCTTCGCACACCGCGTTCTCGAGCTCGACGGCGAACGACGCGCGCCCTCCGTACCAAACCGGGGAGGTGACGATGGTGCCGCGCAGCGCACAGCGTTGAGGTGGGCCGAAGCCGTCACGCTGCGCTTGCCGCTCATCGTCGAACGCCGCGAGCACGGCACTGGCCGAGAGTTCTCCCAGGGCGGCGCAGCCGACCGTCAGCAACCAGGTGCTGCGTTTCACCTGGCTCCACACCCGCCCCCGGAGGCAGAACCCGGCTAGCAGGGCGGGGCAGGGAGCCACCGCGAACGCGCCACCGGCCACCACGGCCAGGCCGCAGAGAAGGACTGGATCGAGCCACAAGACCCGTGGCTCGTGCACGGGGTGCGCCGTTGGAAGCGGCGCGGCTTCGGAGTTCGGCGCCGCTGGCGGCCGCTGGCGCCGGGCGGCGTCGCGGCTGGTACCCGAG
>DASQDA010000993.1:0-7166 GCA_035634435.1 Polyangiaceae bacterium | reverse complement strand
CATGGGCGCCAGCGCAGCCAGCAATCATCCGGCGTCCGTCCGCTCCTCGTGGGAGCCATTCATGGCCTTCTACGGCCCTGGCCTGAAGCGAGGCTCGACCATTCCGTATGCGGAGCTGCCGGACATCGCCGTGACCACCGCGCACTTTCTGGGCTTGCAGCCGCTGCGAGGCCATCTCGATCCGCGTGTCACGTTGCCGGTCAGGGGCGCCACCGGAACGCTGCTCCGGAACCTGTTCGTCGGCGCGCCCGCGGAGCTGGAACACCCGCGCTACATCGAAAAGTGCCTGGCGTTGGGGCCGGCGTGCATGAGCACGGGCGATGATTATGCCGCTTATCGTCGCACCATGCTGACGCTGATTCAGTAATCCGGGCTCATTCGCTCGGCCCACACGCCGCCGCGCCGGGGGTCCAGGCGCGCAACGTGTATTCGCCAACTTCGATATCGAAGGGAATGGTCACGCGGCTGTCGAAGCGACCCTGTGCGTCGGTCGGCACCGAACCGATGAGAGCGTCGGCGTGCGGGCCCGAGAGCGTGATGTCGACGCGCGCATGCGGACAGGCATTGCCCGCGCTGGTGACGGCGCCGCTCACGCGCAACGCTGCTCCGCGACGGGTCTCGTCCCCGCCCACCGATAGCTCCACCCGCGACGTGGGTTGATCGGCGCCAGCGGGCGTCGTGGTGGGCTCGCTGGGGGGCGCGTTCGCCGCGCCGGGTGGCTCTGCCGCCGCATCGGGAGCTCCCGGGGCGCGCGTGTCATCGGAGCCGCCGTTCGCCTGCGGAGGAGCGTTCGCGCCAGCGCCCCCCGGCGGACCCGACATACCGGAGTCGACGGCGGCCTCGAGCCCACTCGCGGCGCCCTCGGGCCAGGCGTAAGGATCCGAGGGCACGGCGTGGGGGGGAGCTCCCGCCCGGGTGTCGATGTCGAAGCGGCCGGCGGCGCCGCCCAGATCGATACGATGCCAGATGCGTGCATCGAAGACCTCCACCCAGGCGTGCGCCTCGTTGCGCACGAAGCGGGCAGGAATGCCGAGGCCCAAGGCGGTGAGCACGAAGCCGTAGGCGCGGTGTCGACACACGCCTTTTTTGCCGAGCACGAGCTCCCGGTACAATGCCGGGCCGTTTTGCGCGGCTGGCAGCTCCTCCGATGGCGCGAAGGCGCGAAAATGCGCCACCATGGCCGTGAGCGCGTCGCGTGGCGTCATCACCTGCGACAGACCCAGCCGACTCAGCACCTCGCGCACCACGCCTTGCGCCGAACGCGGCAGCGGCGTCGCATAGCGCGCGAGATCCGTGTAGCTCACGGCAGCGTAGGGCGCGCCAAACGAGGCACGCGGCGCCGCGAGCTCCAGGATCAACCGCACGCGCTGGCGACTTTCACCGAGCACGAACAGGTTCTCTGCGCCGTCGCGGCGCACCTCGAGCTTCATGGGGGGCTCCACACGCAGCGCGAGCAAGCGCGTACCGGGCCCTACCGTGGGCACACGCACCGGCACGCCAGGCGCCACGTCCACGAACAGGTCGCCGAAGAAGTGATCGTCGGCAGGCCGCATGTGGCCACCGACGGTGACGGCGCTGAGCTCCGTCTCCGCGACGCCGAGCTCGAGCTCCGCGTCGACGGTGTCGAACGCGTACAAACGCTTGAAGGGAGCCACTGCGGGCGTGAACGGATCGTCGTAGCGGACGCTGTCCGGCTGGGTGGTGTCGCGGTCGATGCGATAGGTAGCGTCGATGCTGTCCGGCGTGGAGCCGCCGCCATAGGCAACCTGGCGCGGCGAGCTTCCCGCGAAGGTTGGAGGCGCGCTGATGATGCCGCTGGGGGTTCGCGCCGCTGCCGGCATGCGACCGTCCGGCGTGGTGGCGCCCACTTCCAGGTCTTCGCTGGCGTCGGCTTCGATGAACTCGTGAAGGACGGGCCCGGCCGCTGGCGCTCCGACGGCCAGCGCTAGCAGTGCGGCAGCCACGTACACCGATGCTGTCTGGGCTCGTCGCCTCATGAGTCCGAGTCTGACACGAGGGCAGGCGGCGGGGACCCCTCCCAGGAGCCAGGTACCCAGACATGGCCGCCCGCGCGCCAGTGCCAGTAGCCAGCTGACCAACGGCAGACGAGCTTTTGTGCACGACATTCCACCGGAGCGGGCGGGATGGTCTCGTTTGGGGCGACCGGCAGGGGCGCCCGAGCGTCCACCGGCTCGGCAAGCCCAAGCACGCATCCCTGGACGCTCGCAGCCCCGAGCAGCAGCGCCGCCAGCCTGAGGGGAGCGATGCTTGGCATGGCCGAGGCCGCTTTTACTACACGCTCGGTCATGGGGGAACGCGCGACCGATTTTTGGTGTGTGGGGTCGTGCGCCGCGGAAAAGTCAGCGCTCGTGCACGGCTCCCCGCCCTATTCCTTGACGGTTTGTGAATCGCCGCCCGTGGGCCGCGTGTAAGCTGCGCCACATGTCGGCTTCTCTCGACCAACAGCTTGCCCAGCTTCCGACCGAGGCGCGGAAGTCCCTCGAAAAGTACCACTTCGACAGCGTGCGCTTCCGGGAGCTCTCGGAACGGCTGCGTTCGAGCGCGAAGGAGAACAATCTCGTCGCGGGCAGCGTCACCGCCCCATTGCCCGAGGACATCCAGCAGCTGCCGCCCGAGGGCAGCGAAGATTGGTTGCGGCTCGCTGCGCTCGGCCGTGCTGCCCTCGAGGGGGGTCACGTCGCGCTGGTGGTCCTGGCCGGCGGAATGGCGACACGCATGGGTGGTGTGGTCAAAGCGCTGGTGGAAGCCTTGCCGGGCCAGACTTTTTTGCAGTTGCGACTGAACGAGGTGTCGGCCGTCGAACGCCGCTACAACAAGCCGCCGCCACTCTGGTTGATGACGAGCAGCGCCACCGAAGAGCCGATCCGCGAAGCCCTGGGTGATCGCCTGGACGGCGATCATGTGGCGGTGTTCTCGCAGTTCGTCTCGCTGCGGCTGACGCCGGCGGGGGACGTCTACCTCGACGAGCAGAAGAACCCGAGCTTGCACGCCTCGGGGCACGGCGACTTACCGGAGGCGCTGCAAAAGAGCGGGCTTCTGGAGCGTTTCGTGCAGCACGGCGGACGCGTGGTGATGATGACGAACCTCGATAACCTGGGAGGTACCCTCGATCCGGTGATGATCGGCTGGCACATCGACCAGGGCAAGCCGGTCACTTCCGAGGTCGTGGACAAGCTCGACAACGATAGGGGCGGTATCCCCGTGCGTGTGGACGGCAAGCTGTGTGTGCTGGAAGAGTTCCGCATTCCCCCCAGCTTCGATCCGGCAAGCGTGCGCGTGTTCAACACCAACGTATTTCATTTCGACGCCCGCGCGCTGCTCGAGCTGGGCATGCCCTGGACGTTTTTCAAGGTCACCAAGAAGGTGAACGGCACCGAGGTCGTGCAGTTCGAGCGCCTCGTCAACGAGGTAACGAGCGAGCTGCCGACGTCTTATCTGCACGTGCCGCGCAGCGGCGCCGACGCCCGCTTTCTGCCCGTCAAGGACCCGGAGGAGCTGGAACAACGCCGCGCGGAAATCGAGCTCGTGGCGCGTATCCGGGGCCTCAATCCATGAGTCGAAGTCCGCTTCGACGACTCACTCCTTATCTGACAGCTCTTTGGCTCGCCTCGCTGGGCTCTGCTGCTATTGCCGACATCCCGGTGGCGCGCACCACGCCCCTGCCCGCCTTCGGCCGTGCCACGGCCAGCACGGACGACGCCACGGCCCTGGTGGGCAACCCGGCCAACATCGCCTTCTTGCCCTCGAGCGAGCTGCGCTGGTCGAGCTTGTACCTCGATGAGCAGGCGCTCTTGCCCTATCAGGGGCACGCCTTTGCTCTAGCCACGCCGCTCTTTCTCGGCTTCGCCAGTGGGCTGCGGCTCGATCTGGTGGACCCGCCGAGTAGCCTTGCCGCGAGCGCTCTGGACTACCGCGCCAACTATCAATGGCTGACCTGGGGGCTCGCGTTTCAGATATCGGACACCTCTGCGCTTGGCTTTTCCTACAAGCGCTCGTTTTCCGATAACCGACGGGTGGACGGCATTTCAGCCTGGTCGCTCGCGATGTCGACGCGGCCTGTCAACGCACTCGGAATTTCGCTCGTCGCCAACGACATCGGTAGCCCGAAGAGCGAATCGGGCCGCGAGCTCGGCGCTTCCTATGACGTCGCGCTGGCGCTGCGCCCGTTCGGCAGCCGCGTGCTGGAGCTCGGGCTCGAGGCCAAGTACGTGGCCGATGCCACCGGATACTGGGTCCCGCGCGGCACACTGGGGCTCGATATCCCCGACCTCGGCCGGCTTCGGGGCGAGCTCAGCGTGAGCGATCCGACCGAAGAGATGCTCGCCCGCGAGTGGCTGGCGAGCGCGTCCATGAGCTTTGCTTTCAACAGCGTCAGCGGCTCGCTCGAGGTCGGCGGCGGCAGCGTCTTCGGCAGCGGGCTCGGTGACGACGCGCGCGGACGAGCCCACGAGAACCTGGCAATCGACGTTGCGTTCAAGGGCTACCGCGAGCCCGCTGCCTCGGAGCTGCCGCCGTATGCGGTGCGCGTGCGGCTCGAGAACACACCAGACACGCGCGGTCACGTCGCGCTGCTGCGCCGTTTGTGGTCCATCGCCGAGCGCGAGCCGAGCGTCGCGGCCGTCGTGCTCGAGCTGCGAAGCACTCCGGCCGCCTCTCTGGCGCACGTGCAGGAGCTGCGCGACGCGGTGCACTACTTGCGGACACGCGGCAAGCGGGTGCTCTGTCACATGGAAAACGCCGACGGGGCGACGCTGTACCTCTGCTCGGCGGCAAACCGCACCCTGGTAACACCCGCCGGCGGCATCCGCTTCGCTGGTCTGCGCGCCCGCTACCTGTACTACTCGGCCTTGCTCGAGAAGCTCGGCGTGCGCGCCGATTTCGTACGTATCGGTGCGCACAAGAGCGCACCCGAGGCATTCAAGCGGAGCAGCGCCTCGGACGTGGCGCGCTCCGACAAGATCGAGCTCCTGAGGCAGTACGAGCGACACTTCCCGGCCGGCGTGGCCGCAGGGCGCAACATCGAGCCGGTCGAGCTCCGGCGGCGCATTGCGACGGGCCCTTTCATCGCGGAAGAGGCCAAGAACGCAGGGCTGGTCGACGGCATGGCGTACGACGATCAACTCGAGGAAGCCGTCTCCACCCTGGTCGGTGGCCCCGTGCGGCTCGTCGATGACAAGCGCGCCAGCATGGCGCCCACCGAGTTCGGTGCCACGCGCGGCGTTGCCGTCATTTACGTGGACGGTGACATGGTCGACGGCCGCAGTCAGACCATCCCGCTCGTGGGCATGAAGCTCGTGGGTTCTTACACGATTGCCGAGTCGATCAAAAAGGCACGTGAAAACCCCATGGTGGGCGCGATCGTGTTGCGCGTCGAGACGGGCGGTGGCTCGGCCCTGGCGGCGGATCTCATCTGGCGCGAGCTGCAGCTCACGACACCCGTCAAACCGGTGATCGTCAGCATGGGCAGCGCTGCCGCCAGTGGCGGTTACTACATCGCGTCGCCCGGCACGCGCATCTTTGCCAACCCGCTGAGCATCACCGGCAGCATTGGCATCTTTTACGGCAAGGCGGACGTGGCCGAGCTGCTGCGCAAGATCGGTGTCAGCGTGGAGGTGTACAAGACCGCACCCCGCGCCGATGCTGAGTCGCTCTACCGCCCGTTCAGCGCCGACGAACGCAAGGAGCTCGAGCGTAAAGTTGCTCAGTTCTACGACCAATTCCTGAACCGGGTCGCAGCAGGACGCCGTTTGACCAAGGCGCAGGTCGACGCCGTGGGTCAGGGTCGGGTCTGGACGGGCGAGCAGGCGTTGTCACGCAAGCTGGTGGACGAGCTCGGCGGGTTGCGCCAAGCGCTGGCGGCCGCGCGACAGATGGCCGACCTGGCCGACTACTCCCCCGTCGTCGAGCTCCCGACCGTCACCACCACCCTCATCGGGCGCTTGACGGGCATCGATGGCCTGCACGCGGAGAGCGCGTTGCCCGCCGCCTTGCCGTCACAGCTGCTCGATCTGGCGCGGGCGCTGGCGCCGTTCGTGGTGCATCCGCCGGACCAGCCACTCGCGCGGATCGAGCTGACCGAGCTCGGGCCCTGATGACCCATCCGAGCGCCACCCCCCTGCTCGCTTTCGAGCACGCGCGCTGGTTGGTCGGGGGCGCTGGCGAGCTCCCGGAGCTGCACGCCGAGGTCAGCGCCCGTCGCCTGGCGCTGCTCGGGGATTGGAGTGGCTTATTTCGGCTGCTCAGCGGTGCAGCAAAGCTCGGCTCCGGTACTGTGCAGGTGCTCGGGGCGCCGGCACAGCTGGCGGTTACCCGCAACGTGGTGGGCCTGTCACTGCTGGACCTGCCCTTACCTGCTAGCTGGACCCTGGAAGCCTACCTGCAGCGAAGCGCCGCCCTTCTTGGTAAGAGGAGCCGCGCATCCAAGCTCCTTGCCCGAGAAACCCTGCGCCGTTTCGGTCTAGAAGCGCTCGCGGGGCGAAGGCTGGCAACCCTGCGCGAGCCCGAGCGGCGGGTGTTCTCGCTCGTCCACGCCACGCTCGCGGACCCACCCGTGTTGTGTTGCGAGGCGCCGCTGGCCCGTCTGGATGCTCCGGCAGTGACTTACGTGGGGCAGATTCTGGAGCAAGCGATCGCCGGGCGGGCCGCTATCGTGTCGATCACGAGCACCGATCCTGCCGCGGGCGAACGCTGGCTACTCGACAGGTCCGATGCGGTTCTAACGCTGGCGCGCGGGCACATCGTGGACAACACGAGCCCTGCGGAGTTGCTTGCGCGAGGCGCTCGTGTGCTCGCCACCGTCACCCGGCATGTTCAGGCGTTCCGGAGCGCGCTGACGGAGCGGGGACTGACACACAGCGACCTCGGGCGCGTGGACGCTCTGCACAATGCGCTCCCTGTCGCGGCCGAGATCGAGACGGCACGGTTCCTCGTCACGTTGCGCGCGCCGGGCGACACGGCACCACTCGTGCAAGCAGCCTTGCAGGCGGACGCACCGCTCGTGGAGCTAGTTCCCATCGAAGGCTGAGGTAGAGCATGGATCGCTGGTGGCAGAGAGGCATCGTCTATCAAATTTATCCGCGCTCCTTCATGGACGCGAATGGCGACGGCATCGGCGATCTGCCGGGCATCGTCCAAAAACTCGACTA
>DASQDA010000992.1:0-4726 GCA_035634435.1 Polyangiaceae bacterium | reverse complement strand
CGGCGCGTGGAGCGAACGATCAACGCCGTGCCCAGCTCGGTCTCGAGCGCACGCAGCTGTCGGCTGACGGCCGGCAGCGACAGTCTGAGGCTTCGAGCCGCTGCCGAGAGGCTTTTCCCGTCGACCACGCGTACGAAGGTTGTCATCTGCGCCAGCAGATCCATGGCGCAGCATCGTGGATTGTTTACGCGGACGCAAGGATCCGTTGTTCCCCGCGCGACTACTGCATTGCCAGCCCTCCGAGCAGACTGCGCTCGGAGGTAACGTCATGAACATCGAAAATGCAGTGGTACTCGTCACCGGTGCGAACCGCGGGCTCGGTCGCGCGATTGTCGCAGCCGTTCTGAGGCGAGGTGCGCGCCGTGTGTACGCCGGGGCACGCGACCCGTCCAAGCTCGACAGCGTGGTCCAGCTCTCGCCTGAGCGCGTGCGCCCGCTTCCGCTGGACATCGCCAGCGCGGAATCGCTGGCGGCCGCAGCGCTCGCGGCGCCCGACGTCGAGGTGTTGTTCAACAATGCGGGAGTGCTCGCGTCGTACGACGTGATCACGAGCAGTCGCGAAGAGATTGCGCAGGACTTCGCCATCAACTTCTTCGGTCTGGTCGACACGACCAAGGCGTTTCTTCCGGCGCTCGAGCGAGCAGGCTCCGCGGGCGGCGCGGCCCTGGTCAACGTGCTCTCGGTGGTGTCGCTCGCCAGCGTGCCGGAGCTCGGCGCCTACTCCGCCTCCAAAGCCGCCGCCTTCTCCATCACCCAGGCGTTGCGCGGGAGACTGCTGAAGAAGGGGGTGAGCGTCCACGGCGCCTTTCCTGGTCCCATCGACACGGACATGGTGCGCGCCATGGAGATGAAGAAGACGGATGCCGACGAGGTCGCGCGCGCCATCGTGCTCGGCGTCGAGCAAGGCGTCGAGGACATCTCACCCGACCCGGTGGGCCAGGGTGCGCTGGCGACGTGGCGGCGTGATCCGAAGCTGCTCGAGCGACAATTCGCGAGCATGTTCGGCTGAGATTGGCCCCGCACGTTGTGACGAGCGCGCCCGGCGTCCAATGGCGCCAGCGGGCAACCTGGTACAGCGGACGCGCCATGCTGCAGCCGCGCCTCGGCGTCGCTGCGGGCGGTCCGCCGGCTAGGGCCGGTAGTAGAGCAGCGTGCCGAGCCCGCCGTGATCGCTGTTCGAAGCTTCGGGCGCGTAGCTCGCGCGCGCCATGCCGGTATAGGGGGCGGCCTTCTGGCGCCGATTTTGGTAGTGGTTCCAGACCATCTCGTACACAGGGGACAATACGCCCCGTCCCGCGGCGGAGAGGGTGCCGTAGGTCTGATTGCAGGTGCCGAACGCTCGGTACGGCACCTCGCCCCCGAGGTTGTACCTGGCGTTGTACTCCATGGCTTTCAGAAGGACGTCGTCGCCTTCGGCGTAGAGATCCACGTTCTGGTTCCACGCCATCTCGGCGGTTTCGCACAGGTGCGCCATGGTGCCCTGGACGTGCCCCTGATCCCTCCCGCTCTCGGCGTTCTGTCCGACATAGGCGCTCCCGTCGTTGATGATCAGGGCTTTCACGGAGTGGCATTCGCCAGTCCTGAATTCACGCAGCGCCTCAGCGAGCCACGCGCAGTCGTCCGCGAAGATGGCGGCGCCCAGCATTGCCGCCACCGACGGCGTGCCCCACCCAGCATCACCGAAACCCGTGCGGGGCCATGCGGACCGGAAAACGGGAACCGCAGCGTCGCCCAGCATACGAATGAACGCCTGGATGTCGGCGGTGGTGAAACCAGCATAACCGCCATTGGCGTGCCGGAGAATCTCCGCGGCGTTGATCATCTGTATCATCCCCAAGCCCGTTCGCAGCGTCGCGTTCGGCGCTCCTCCCTGCAGTGATCCGGCCCACGCCCGCAGCGTTGCCGCAGCGCCCTGCGCGTGTGGCTCACTACCGGAGATCATCCAGTGAACCGCCAGCAGGTAGGCAGCGTGACCATCGTTCTGCAGCGCGTACAGAGGGCTGCCGTTGTTCGCGTCCGTCAGCATCGTCTGTGGGTTGGGCTGGCGGGAAGCGCTCGGAGCGCTGCGCTGGAAGGCGGTCCAGGCGCCATAGTAGGGCTCGGTCTTCGCAGCGACGGCCGCCTTGACGCGATCGATGTCGGGCTGGGTATGCAGCGCGCCGGGATGAATGAAGCCGGAGTCGCCCTCGCAGGTCGCCTTTGCGGCGGTAGCGCCTCCAGCTCCCGCGCCTCCAGCTCCCGCGCCTCCGCCCGCGTCTGAACCGGAGGTCGCGGTGTTGCCCGCATTGGGCATGGCTCCAGCTCCCGCGTTTGCGCCGCCCAGGCCCCCTGCGCCTCCCGTGACCGAAACGCCACCAGCTGCCATGCCAGCGCTTGCCTGACTGCCGCCACCTTCCCCCGAGCTACACGAGAGCAGTGCCATGAATGCGATTGCCGTGACGCTCAGGGTACTGAAACAGGGCACTCTCATTCAGTATCAGGCGCTTCAGAAACCTAAAGGAGGCCACGTAAATACCTCGCGCGCTCTCATGACCTGAGCTTTGCCAGGGCACTGTAGGCAAGGAGCGTACGTCAGGAGCGAAGGCGGGGGATTGGACTGGAGCTGGCGCGCGAGGGGACTATGCTGAGCTCGGCTCCGATTCGGTCGAGATGCAGGTCGTCACAAGCAGGGATCCGGATCAGCTGCACGATCTCGGCGCCAGCTATTCGGGCGGTGTCCTCTCTCGTACCGGGCCGCGGGCTGGCCTCCCAGGGCCAGCGCAGCGCCTGGTCAGGCGTATTTTCCGTGATCAGAACCCGGCGGTGAGTCCATCCATAGCAAGTGCGCGACCCAGCCCGTCCTCTCGTGCCGCTGGTGCCACCCGCACCGGCCAAGGCGGCTCTCAGCCTGGTGCCGGGACTTTCGGGGAGACTCGTGAGCGAGGTTGATGCGCGCCTTCGGGCCGCTCTCGACCGACATCTCAATCTGGTCTGGCGCGTCTTGCGCCGCTCCGGCCTGCGCTCGAGCGACGCCGAGGACGCCGCGCAGGACGTCTTCTGGGTGCTGGCGCAACGCAGCGCGGACGTTCCTGAGCGGGCGGAGCGCTCGTTTCTGGTGGCGACGGCGCTGCGCGTTGCCGCTGACCGAAGGCGGTCCAAGTGGCAGCGCTCCATGACCAGCCTGGAGAGCGACAGCCGAGAAGAGACGGGTCCGCTGCCCGATGAAGCGTTGGACCTGCGGCGCGCCGGAAAACTGCTCGACCAAGCCCTGGAGGCGCTGAGCGAAGCCGATCGCTCGGTATTTATCCTTGCCCAGGTAGAGCAGCTGACGCGCGCCGAGGTCGCAGAGACACTGGGCATACCAGAGGGCACGGTCGCCTCGCGTCTGCGCCGCGCCCGCGAAACTTTCGAAGCGAGCGTCAAGCGCCTGCGCCTGCGTTCAAGGAGTCGTGCGTGACTGCAGATGACGACAAGCCGAGCGGCCCGCGCGTGCAGCTCGATGAAAGCCAGCTTTTCGAGCAGTTGATGGAGGCCGGACGCCAGGAAGAGCCGCCCCAGGACCTTGCGGAGCGCGTCCTTGGTGGGCTTCAGTACCGATCGCGCCTCGTGGAGCTCGCTCCTGTAGCGCCAAGCGGTGGACATCGAGGCTGGGGCACGCCTTCGCTGCTGGTGTTCGGCGCTGCCATGGCAGCGGGCGTGACGCTCTGGCTCAGCCGTGGCGACGATCCGCCGCCGATCGTAGCCGAAGCCACTCCGGCGCTCGGTTCGGCGCAGGCGGCTCCCAGCGGGTCCGTCGCCTGGGGCGCGGCTCAACCGGCCGCTGACCCGTGTCTGGCTCGCCACGTGGCGAGTGGTAGCGCGCCCCTGCTGGACGATTTCGAGGATGGCGACGATGCCATCCTCGGCCTCGAGCAGCGGGTGGGGTTCTGGCGCTGGGTGCGCGAGTTCGACGCGCCGGGCACCGCACCGGCGCTCATTGGGCTGCCGCGCCCAAGCCCCACTCCGAAAAACAAGCTCGCCGTGCATGTGAAAGGGGCTCGCCTGAGTGATTGGGGAGCCACGATTGACTTTCGTTTCATCCCCGCCTGCTACGACGCCTCGGCGTACGCGGGGATTGCGTTTCAGGCGCGTGGACCGGGCCGCATCTACCTCGCTCCGCGTGAGGTGAATGTCATTCCGGTAGCCGAGGGCGGCCTCTGCGACGTCGACTGCCACAATGCTCACGTAGCGAAGGTAGAGCTCACCGATCAGTGGCGCGATGTGGTGGTGCGCTGGGACGATCTGCGTCAGCGTGGCATCGGCAAGCCTCCCCTCGACCCGAGTCGGCTCCACGGCATCGCCTTCCTGGTGCGACCCGAGGACACGCCGTACGACGTATGGCTCGATCAGGTGCGCTTCGTGCCGAAAGACGGCAGCGGAGCCAGCCCATGAGACTCACGAGTGCTGGCTCTCCTGGGCTGCTTCGCCAGGGCCGCGTCCGCGTGTGCGTGTGCGGCTGACGAAACCGGGACGGCGCCGGCGAGACAAGACCTCACGTGCCCAGATTCGATCCTCGCACCGGCGCCGCTGCGCCGCCTGACTCGGTTCGAATACGCCAACGCAGCGCGGGACGTGGTTTCAGGGCTGTACGGCATCGAGCTCGGGCTCGACGCCAACTCCGTCTTCGACCTGTGGCTCGACTACTTTACCTTTTACGAATGAACCGGCTGAGGGCGGGCCCCGATGACTTGTTCCAGGGCGGCGAGAT
>DASQDA010000991.1:0-3714 GCA_035634435.1 Polyangiaceae bacterium | reverse complement strand
CAACATCGAGCGATGGGCAAGCGTGAGCTGTGGGCGCCTCCAACGGCAAGGTGACCGGGACGCTCGCGGAGCAGTTCCCATCATTCACGCTCACCGTGAAGTCGATGCTGCGCGCTCCGTCCCACTCCCGCGTGAGCTTTCCCTCGAGGGCCTCTGCCGTGACCCTGAGGCCAGTATCCTCGGGCAAGTCCGTCGTCCATTCGTAGCTCGCTTCATCACCGCCGCTGGCAACGAGCTCCGCGCGGTAGATCTCATTGGGACACACGGACGGAAGCGTCAGGGGCTCAACCACTGGCGTTGGGTGCGTCGTGATCTCGACTGGCAACTCCTCGGTCTCGTCGCTCGCGTCGGTCACGGTGACGTGCAGCGTCTGAGCGCCGGCAGCTTGCGCGGTGCCGGTGAGGGTGGCAGTATTGCCGTGTCCGCGGAGCTCGAAGCCGCTCTCAACCTCCAGCAAGGTCCACGTGTACGGAGCCGTTCCTCCGTTTGCGGTGAGCTCGACCGTGACGCCTTCGCCGGTGCACGCAGCGGGAACGTCGCTCACCTCGAGCACAAGGTCGCCCGGCGCTACGGTAGGCGCGCCGCCGAATCCGCCGGTAGTTACGCTCCCCCCGTGGGACCCACCCGCGTCGCCGCCACTCATTCCGCCCGATGCGGTGACGGCTTGGCCTGCCGCGCCGCCTGGTTCGCTGCCCGCTCTACCGCCTGGTTCAGCGCCGGCTTTACCGCCTGGTTCAGCGCCGGCTTCGCCGCCCTGGCCGTCACTCCCTCCCGCTGCCGCGCGTGCTCGCGGCGGCTCGATGCCCAGAATGATGTCGCAGCCGGCGCTCGCGAGCATGCCGATGAGCAAGCAGCCCACACGAACGAGCGAGGCGGACGTTGTCGGCATGTTCAGAACTCCTTGGACAGGGTGAGACCAGCCGCGCCGGGCCTGACGCTTGCGGAGAGCCGGGTGTCGGACGCAGTTCCGTCTGTGAAGTACAAAACCACGCTGCCCGCAGCCAGCGCGCCAGCAGCGACGAAAGACCACGTGGAGATCGCGGCCGCGCTCAGGGCGGAGTTGCGTCGCTTGAAGCCTTCCGCATCGCAGCCCGTAGCGTCGCAATGATTGTCTTCGTTGGACGCGTCGTTGCGCGACTTGGCGATCAGCCCGAATGTGGTCCCGAAGCCGAGGCCCACGCCGCTGCCGACGGCCAACGCGATGGCGAGCGGGCTGAGCCGCGGTGGGGCGGCCGCGCCGGCTGCGATTCGCTCGCGCTTCGTCGGAGCCGAATCGGCAGGCTCGCGCGCAATCGCGGGCTCCGCGGCGAGCTTGGGCAGGGTCAGCGTCTTGTGGTCGCCTTCAGCTCGCAGCGTGACGCTCTCCAGCCAGCGCTTGTGCGCCGGCAACACGACTTCTACGACGTGAGTGCCACCGTCGAGCGCGATGGGTACGCCGTACCAGACGCGCTCGATACGGACGCCATCGCGCAGCACGCTGAGCTCGGGCTGGCTGCCCAGCTCTGACGGCACCACGATCGTCAGCGTGGATACTCGGGCGGCGAGCGCCTTGGCGCGTTCGTTCGCGACCGCCTCACGCTTGCTGTCGCTCTCGCGCGCTGCCAGCTCCGCCGCTCGAAGGTAGCTGGACCATGAGCTAGCGAGCAGGCCCGCGGCCTCTTGACAATAAGCCAGGGCCAGTAGCGTGCCCGGCGCGGGCTCTGCGCGCTGGCTCGCCTCGAATGCCGGGCAGGCTTCGTTGTAGTTGCCAGCTTCCAGCAACAGCCGCGCAGATTGAAACAGCTCTTCCGCGCGCGCAGCGCTCTCCGCGGCTGCTGCCGGGCACGGCAGCGCGAGCGGCAGAGCAAGGACCAGTGTCACCCTCCTGAAATGACGCATCGGTCCCCGCCTCTTAGTTCATGTGCACGGAGCAAGCGAGAAGGAACTCGATAGGTCGAGCTACCCCAGGTGTTAGACCAACACTTGTTACATGTGTGAAACGTTCGGCGGTCCATTGTTGGCTCAATGACTATTGACCGCCTGACCACGGCGGCGCTGGGCATCCGTGAGCTACGCGATTGTGTTGTTCTGACTACCTCGGGCACGCTTGTAGTTAGGTCTCTCCGCGCGCGCGGGTCGATCGCAGTCGCTCGCATCTCGACTTGACGCCAGCGATCATTCGCAGTCCTATCTGCCGTTGCTGAATACCCCTGGCCGAACCCGCGCCAGGCAGGCCCAGCCCGCTCGGGGACTCATCCCGAGCCTCGTGATGGCGTGGACCTTTGCGGCGGGCTGCGCCGAGCCGGGGCCCGTCCAATCGCCAGCGGGAGTCAGTGCCGACGACCCGGTGCTCGACGCGGATTGTGCTGGGCTCGTGCCGTACTATCAGAAGCTTCCAGGGTGGCCGGTTTGCAGCTTCACAAGCCGCGGGCGGGAGCTCCCAGTGCTACGCGCGTCGGTGCACGGCGGAGGTGGAAAAGTTTCTTTCGTTGTCGGCGCCGAGCCTAGGCAAGCTGCAGCGCTATGCGAGGCGCATGCGGGGGCTCACGCGCCTCGGCTGGCAGTGCAGGAAGGAGCTACTCGAGGCGCTGGCTCGTCGAGATGCGAACGCGTACCGCGCCCGGAGTCCCGACCTCTGAAACGTCCGCGCGCACTTGTTCGCTTTGCAACACGATGTGACAACAGCGTGCGCGAAGACCTTCAGCAGTGGCCCTCTGGCGCCCGAGATCAGCGCTGCGACGAGCCGGAGCAGCGCTCCTGAGTTCAGCGCGTGTTACCAGAACGGTTTAGCAAAAGACACGGACCTCACCGGGTGGGTCACGGTCCGTCTGTGGGTCGACGAGGCTGGGTCGGTTCTGGCGGTACGGACGGAGGCGAGCTCCCTTCGCAGTACGACTGTTTCGCGGACCCGGATGCGGCTGCCTTCTTTGCGGACATGGGACACGAGCCCCCCGAGCGCTCACAGGGTACGTGGCTTCCGGACCTGGAGGCGATCGCATGCGTCCTGGACGAGAGTCGCAGCCTGAGCTTTCCGCGCTCCTCCGGCGGCACCGCCAGCTTCACTTCCTTGCTGCGGTTCCTGCCAAAGCCGCGCAGACGCACGGCCGCCACTCGCTACTGAAGCGGACGGCCGTGCTCCGGATCTCGCTACGAACGATATGCCTTCTCCAGCGTGGCAATGTCGAGCTTCACCATCTGCAGCATCACATCGGTCACTCGCTTCGAGCGAGCCGCGTCCTGGGTGTGCATCATCTCATCCAGCACGGCAGGCACGATTTGCCAGCGAACTCCGTATCTGTCGATGAGCCACCCGCAAGCCTGGGGCTTGCCTCCGCCTTCGAGCAGCGCGTTCCAGTAGCGGTCCAGCTCGCGTTGGTCCTCACAGAGGACGACCAGCGAGAACGCGTCGTTGAAGTCGTGATGCGGCCCCGCGGTGATCGCCTGAAAGCGCTGCCCGAACAGCGTGAAGTCAACGACCTTCACCGAGCCTGCGGGGCCACTGGGCGTCTCGCTCATCAGCGGTGTGACGCGGTCGACCCGCGAATCCGGGAAGATCGATGCGTAAAACGCCGCCGCTCCTTCGGCGTCGTTCGCGTACCACAGGTGCGTGAAGATCTTGGATCTACCGTTCAATGCCATGACTGCGCCTTTCGATATGGGACGTCTGCTTCGATCGCTCAGGCGTTGCGTGCGACCTGCTCGCGCAGGCGGTCTTCCTGCTCGCGCAGCTCGGGT